>JAZRWL010000172.1:0-4933 GCA_045599685.1 Lachnospiraceae bacterium | reverse complement strand
ATCAGCGGTGTTCCTGCTCACGGTGCGGCGCACCAGTACGGGCTCAGTTTCATTCAGCGTATTGCCCTCATTATCCACTATCCTGTCTACGATATGAGGCTGATAATAATTGCCGCCGTTTATGACCGAGCTGAAGGCAGCGGCCATCTGGACCATATTCACGTTGAAGTTCTGACCGAAGGAATTCGTCGCCAGATCCGTCACTTTCATATTTTCGACAGTATATATGAGGCCAGCCGTCTCGCCCGGCAGATCCACGCCGGTCTGCCTTCCGAAGCCGAATACGGTCTGGTACTCCGTGAAGTAATCATATCCGACGAGCCCGGCCAGATCCATCATGGCGCTGTTGCAGGAATATGCCAGTGAACCCGCCAGATCGACGCTCTCATGTACCTTGTTGCACTTTACTACCACGGGCTCGTTGCCTGTGCCGAAGACCTTTTGCCCCTCGCATTCAAAGGTCATGCTTTCGTCCGTTCTCGCTTCCTCCAGGGCCGCCGCTACCGTAAAAGGCTTTGCAGTGGAGCCGGGCTCATAGGAATCCGCCACGGCGAAGTCCTTCCAGATATTGGCTCTGGCCTCCGCCAGTGCCGCAGCTCTCATGCTCTTCTTTTCCTCTTCGGTCTCGGTCCCCTCGAAGACGACAGCATCCATGATTTCCTCATCGGTAAAATATGCCGAAAGCTTCGTCGGAAAATTGAGATCGTAAGACCTGTCAGTCGCGAGCGCCAGTATCTCCGCGGTGTCGGGATCCATGACTATCACGCCGAGATTGGCGCAATCGTGATCCTTTACAAAGTTCCGTATCGTAGTCTCCACGATCGTCTGGAGGGTGAAATCTACTGTGGTGACGACGGTATTGCCGTGCTCCGCGTCCACTACTGTCCTGTCCGCGGTCCCGTTCTCATTGATATATCCGTAGGTTATGCCGTCCGTACCGGAGAGTTCGTCATTGTAATACTCCTCGATGCCCCAGTTTCCGCGTGAGGGGTCAGTCCCCGAAAAGCCCAGCAGAGTGCAGGCGAATTCGTTCATCGGATATACACGCTTGTAGCTGGTCTCGAACCACACGCCTGTCACGAGCCCGTCCCTGTCATTCACATCCAGCGCATTGTAGGCGGCCTTGTAATCCGCAAAGGCCTGCATCTCCTCCTCGGTCATATCGAAAGCATATCTGATATATGCACGCTCCGGATCCTTTTCAATCACCTGACGGAGCTCAGCCTCATCATAGTCGTAAACATCCGTAAGAGCTCTGAGCGTAACTGCCTCATTGCGCGCATTATCGGCGAGTATGACGGAGGGATCCAGTATCATGATATACCTTCTCTCGCTGGCCGCGAGCACCGTTCCGTTCCGGTCGGTGATGCTGCCGCGTCTGAAGGGCACGGTCGTGCTGCTGTAATTCTGCTGCTGATAAACCGTACGGGTATACTCATCTCCCTGCTTTGAGACTATGATTATCAGCACCGCGGATAATAGCAGCAAGGCCGCCGCCATCAATATGTAGATGAACGCCAGCCTTTTTTGGAGATTATTCCGGTATTTTCGCTTTTCCTTCCGCTTCAGGCGTAATATCCTTTCGGCGTCGGACTCAGTCTGTAGGTATCTCTTCATTTTGTATCACGTAACTGCCTTTATTTTGTCTGTAGTAGACGATCTGACTTCCCTGCGGGTATGTCATTCCGTATTCGCCTACCGCGATCTCATATACTTCCTTCAGGTCGACGGACTTTTCCATATTCGCCTGCAGGGCGTTATTGTCGGCTCTCAGGGCGTTGAACTGTGAGGTCACCCTCGTCAGTTCCTTTTCGTAGCCCGTTATCTGACCGGTCACGGTGATAAGTCCCAGCACGGCTGTGAACATCAGCGCCGCCATGATCCCCATGAAGACCAGCATGAGCGGCGTGAGAGCCGTGATGCTTTGTCTGTTGCGGCGGACGAGTCTGTCGGGACGTTTTTCCCTCTGCGGAGCAGCCGCCGGTGTCTTCGCTGGGACAGCAGGCTCTCTTTCGGGAAGCGCGGGCGCAGGCAATACGTTGCCGCGGATGTAAAGCTCTGTCACATCCCCGGTCCTTATCGTATCGTCTTCATAATTAAAACGCCTCTGTGCCATATCAGTCCTTTTCGAATATTCTCAGCTTCGCGCTTTTCGATCTCCTGTTTGTCTCCGTCTCCGCCTCCGTCGGCAGGATGGCTTTTTTCGTAATGACTCTTCCCCTGCTTTTTCTTCCGCATACACAGACGGGAAAATCCTTCGGGCAGATGCAGGGCGACTCTGCCGTGCGGAATTTGTTCTTTACTATGCGATCCTCGAGCGAATGGAAGGTGATGATGCAGAATCTTCCGCCCGGTTCGAGGAGGTCTATCATTTCATCGATACTGTCCTCCAGCACGGCGAGCTCACGGTTCAGCTCAATGCGGATCGCCTGGAAGGTCCTTTTCGCCGGATGTCCGCCGGTCAGTCTGCTCTTCGCGGGGACCGAGGCGCTCACGATATCAGCGAGCCTCCCGGTCGTAAGGACCGGCTCCTTTTCACGGTTTTTTACGATGTTTCTCGCAATGTTCTTCGCGAAATGATCCTCTCCGTAATCCCTGATTATCCTGAACAGCTCCGATTCGCTGTAGGTATTCACTATATCTGCCGCCGTCATCTGCTCATCTGTATCCATGCGCATGTCGAGCGCGCTGTCTTCCATGTATGAGAAGCCTCGGTCGGCTGTATCGAGCTGATGCGAGGATACTCCGAGATCAAGGAGGATACCGTTCACTCCGGTCACTCCGCGCTCCGTAAGCACCTGCGGCATATCGGCATAATTGCTTTTTACGATCCCGACTCTTCCGTCATTTGCGAAACAATCAGTCAGGTGCGCGATTGCGTCATTGTCGCGGTCAATGCAATACAGTCTTCCGTCCGTACCCAGTCTGCGCAGGATCTCCGAGGAATGTCCGCCTCCGCCCGCGGTGCCGTCGGCATATATCCCATCAGGACGGATATTCAGGCCTTCAATGACCTCGTCCAGCAGTACGGGGATATGTGAAAACGAAGAGCTCTCCATCAGAATGCCAGACCTTCGAGATTTTCCACAATGCTCTCGATGCCTTCAAAGGCACTGACCTCATTCCAGCGGGCCTTGTCCCAGATCTCGATACGTGAACCCACTCCCACCAGCACCACATCCTTTGTAAGGTGCGCGCGCTCTCTGAGCGACTGTGAAATGAGTATGCGTCCCTGCTTATCCACCTCGCAGGTGCAGCTCTTCGACATAAAATAACGCTTCAGTGTACGCACATCGACACCCGGCTGGCTGATCTCCTCCAGCTTTTTCTCGAATACGTCCCATTCCTTCATGTCGAATACGAAAAGGCAGCCGTCGAGTCCGACGGTGACTACAAAAGTCTCCCCCAACTCCTCACGGAACTTCGAGGGCATGATTATCCTGCCCTTGGAGTCAACTGTGTGATTGAACTCACCCATGAACACGACCGTGAAAACTCCTTTCCGCCAAAATCCACCACAATGTTTCACTTCATTTCACATGTCACCATTTTATATGCCATTTTTTGCAAAATCAAGTGTATTCTACGTTTATATACGCTCATCGTCGTACATTTGTTCGGCACAAGGTATTGTGTCGGAATGATGATATTCCGCTAAATAATGTATTTTGAGGCTTGTTTTTCGGCTTTGATACGATAAGGTGGAGCGATGTGGAGCCAAATTTTTCGAAATTCCTTTGTTTTTTAAGTTCGCGCTTAATTATATTAAGTCACGTCATGAACAGACGGTTATCGCGGCTTCTGCCGGCATGGCAGTGGGTAGAAATACACTCAGATCCGCCTTTACCGGTCATACGCCGAATACTTGTATGTAAAATACTTACGCAGAAGTCTGGCGTCTTTACTACGATGACGGCGAGGAATCACTGCTTGAAGAACGACGGGGACGGCGAGAAAAAATGAATACATAATCCAGTCATAGAAAAATGTCAAAGAACTGCTTTGTGTTGCCGTTTAAACGGATATCAGGTCTTTGAGGTCAGGAATTTTATTAGAGAAAGGACTTTTAATGAGTGTTCCGCTGAGGAACATCAGGTCAGACAGATTATTGCCTGCTATCAGGAGAAGAATTATATAAAAAAGGTCCTTGAAGCTTTTCTTGAATGAGAGCCGGTTATAATTGAAAAGATTGAACCCAACCGCTATAATATTAGCTATTGACCGCTATTCCGAACGGGAACATTCACAACACAGAATATTCTATTCCCGCCGCAGTGCGTCTGTTAGAACCGCAGGTGCAAAAGGACGCAAAAGGGCGGAAACCGAAAACGAAGAAAGGCGGAAACCGTAAAATTGCAACGTTTTCCGGATAGGTATAAAAAAAATGAAATTAGGTATCGTAGGTCTTCCTAATGTAGGCAAAAGCACTCTTTTCAATTCACTGACCAATGCGGGAGCCGAATCCGCGAATTATCCCTTCTGCACGATAGACCCCAATGTGGGTGTCGTGGCGGTGCCGGATAAGCGGCTGCAGCTGCTCTCCGACTTTTATAACTCGCGCAAGCTCACCCCCGCCGTGATAGAATTCGTAGATATAGCCGGACTCGTAAAGGGAGCGAGCAAGGGTGAGGGCCTCGGGAACCAGTTCCTCGCTAATATCCGCGAGGTGGATGCAATAGTTCACGTCGTACGCTGCTTCGAGGATACCAATGTCATACATGTGGACGGCAGTGTTGATCCCGCGAGAGATATCGAGACAATCAATTATGAGTTGATCTTCGCAGACCTCGAGGTGCTGGAGCGCCGCATTTCAAAGACGGTCCGCAGCGCTGCGAATGACAAGACGGCGGCAGCAGAGCTCGTAACGCTGAAAAAATGCAAAGAATGGCTCGAAGCCGGAAAGCTCATAAAATCCATGGAGCGTACCGAAGAT
>JAZRWL010000171.1:0-2900 GCA_045599685.1 Lachnospiraceae bacterium | reverse complement strand
ATGCGCCTGAGGAGATATTTGTGATAGTATCCGGGCACTCAAAGGGCGGGAATGAGTCGCAGTTCGTGAATAATGCCGCGGAATATGAGTATCTGATCGACAGATGCTATTCCTTCGACGGGCAGGGATTTTCGGAGAACGCGATAGAAGCCTTCAAAAAGGCGCACGGCGAGGAATACTATGAGGCGCAGCTTTCACGCATGTACTCGATCTGCGGGACGAATGACTATGTCCACGATCTCGGTTATGTGATCATCCCGGAGGAGAACACCTATTATCTGGAAACGGTGGGCAGTGGTCTCACGGACTGGCATCATATCTCCAATATGCTCGGCACCGAAAAGAACGGTGACGATGTGATATACACCGGGCTGAACTGGACAAGAGATGAGACGGGCGCGATAGTAAACGGAGAACAGGGAAATATAGGCCGTTTCTCCGCTCATATGAGCCGGAAGATGATGGAGCTCGACGAGGAGGATCTGCACGGCACGGCTGTGGCGATGATGTGGGCGATCGATTATCTCTTCATGGCGGAGGACCGCGGAAGCTGGCGGCAGCTGGGTACGGTCGATGTGACGGCGGGGGATTTTGTCGATCTCTTTGCTCACGGCCTCCCCGCGATTACGGAGTCGGTTCTTGCTACGGAGGAGGGCCAGGCGCTTATAGGAGACCTGCTCGGTGATCTTTTCAGCTCGTCCTATGAAAAGGGCGGTATCTTCGGCGTGGTGGGAGCTGCCGCGGTCTCGGCAGCGGCGCTCCTGCCGCTCGCCGGGATAGCGGATGTCCTGATAGATCTGACTGCCGTTTCAAAATCAGTCGAGGTCATATCGACCGTCTGCGGCTGGCTGGGCGATCTGGCCTCGGGAGCGGCAGATATTGCGGAAAAAGTTTGGGATGGCGCCTTTGAGCTTGCGGAGACTGTTGCTGCCGGGATAGTCAGTATTTCGCCGGGAGGAAGCTATGCCGTGTCAAATGTGATCATAAGAGTGGATACGCTTGCGCTCCGTGAGGAGTCGGACAGACTTTTCGCGCTGCACGAAAAAGCGGAGTCACTGGCGGAAATGGCGGAGGAGCTCTACTATTCGACCGGGGCCGGCAGTATCGGCTCCGCGGCGAACAGGATATATTCACTCGCAGGCATTATAAATAAGAGCGCCGTGCGGCTCGCAGATACGGCTGATGAGGCGGAGGCGGCCGAAAGGCGCATTATCGCACAGTACGGCAGATAAGAATATGAAAATGCGTACCGCGGTGCCGGGGAGGGAGACCGGAACCGGCGCCGGGGCGACGACCGGGAGGGGAAATGAGCAGTTACGTAAAAAGACAGCGCGATAGAATAGCGGACGGGCTGAGGTCGGTCATAAGGCAGACTGAGGTCTGTGCGGAGAATATACGCGGAAGTATGAAGGGCTGCGGCGGAGAGCTCGCAGCGGCCGGGCTGGAGGAAGCCGCGGCTGAACTGCAGGATGTCGTTTCGCGTCTTGAGAATGCGGAGATACCGGAGCTTCCGGCAATGCTTACGCAGGTGTGAGAGGGAAGGAAATGCTGATCAACGCGGATACATCGGAGCTGAAGAAAGCAGGCTCGTCGCTTCGGGCTTCGGAAGAGAGGATAAGAAAGCTGCTGGAGCTCATGCAGGATGAGATGGATGAGCTCGGAACAGCCTGGCAGGGGAGCGATGGAGATATGCTTTGCCGTTCCTGGAAAATGGATATCGGATCGGGACTCGCGCATCTCCCGGAGCTTCTCACCGGCTTTGCTTCCGCACTCGAATACGCGGCGGAGCAGTATTCGAAACTACAGAGCGGCGCGGTGAACGGCATGTTCGTGTGAGCACGCCGGCGGATAAAAACAGATTGACCGCCGCCGTATTTTCGATACAATAATAAAAGAAATATTGCCGATATCTTCCGGAAAGGAGAACCCCATGTCAGAAAAGATCCAGGTTATCACAGAAAACGCCCCCACCCCCGCAGGCCCTTATTCTCAGGGAATAATCGCGGATAAATTTGTCTTCGTCGCCGGACAGCGCCCCGCCGATCCTGCGACCGGCGCGATCGCGGAAGGCATAGAGGCCCAGACAGAGCAGGTGATCAAGAACATCTCAGCCGTTCTGGAAGCCGCAGGCTCCTCGCTGGACAAGATCGTCCGCACGACAGTATATCTGTCCGATATAAAGGACTTCAAGCCCATGAACGCCGTATATGAGAAAATGATGCCGAAGCCTTATCCGGCCCGCACCACCTTTGAGGCAGTGCTGCGCGGCATCCGTGTAGAGATCGATGTGATCGCGCTGAAGGATTGAATCATAGAACTGCCGCACAAGAAGCTTTTGCCCGGTGCGGCAGTCTTTTTTCGGGAGGATAATATGCTGGACCGGGAATTGATCAATAAAGAATTCGGCTTCCTGGGCGATGATATCTATCTGAATATCTCGCAGGTCGGGATGCCGCCTGTCAGCGTCCAGAGAGCTTACGGCTCATTCATGGACGATTATGTGAAGCATTTTGCGGACGGGCTCCTGGACGAGTCCTGGGGTGTTGTGGATCGCTGCCGCGCCAATCTCGCAAGGCTCATCCACGCGGATGATCCGCTGGAGATAGGCTTCGTGAAAAACACCTCCGAGGGAATGTCAATACTCGCGTCTTCGCTGCCTATGGAGCCCGGCGATAATGTCGTTATCGCCGATCAGGAGCACCAGTCCACGCTTTTCCCGTGGATCAACGCCCATGAGCTCCGGGGGATAGAGCTGAAGGTCGTAAAAAGTATAAACGGCGCTGTCCCGATGGATGAAATGATCGCTGCCATCGATGATCGCACCCGTGTGCTGGCTGTATCCAGCGCACAGTTTTCCACCGGCTTCCGCGCCGATCTGGAGCTGCTCGGAAAAGCCTGCC
>JAZRWL010000170.1:0-7356 GCA_045599685.1 Lachnospiraceae bacterium | reverse complement strand
CAGGTCTACGGCACCGTCCGTGAATTCTCCGTCGGTGAGCGTGCTGGTAGGCATATTCTCATTGCTGCCGCTGCCCGCGAAAAGCGCTCTCGCCGACTCCTGCGCCTTCTTCGCCTCTTCTTCACCGTGTACCATATTCGTGAGCTCATAGGCCAGTATCTCTTTGGCGCGGTTCAGCTCACTGCCCTCCCACTTGTCCATCTCATTGATCTGCTCGAGCGGGATGAAGGTGAGCATACGGATGCATTTCATGACGTCCGCATCGTCCACATTGCGCCAGTACTGATAGAAATCATAGGGCGAGGTCTTGTTCGGATCGAGCCAGACAGCGTTTCCGGCGGTCTTTCCCATCTTCTTGCCCTGAGAATCGGTGAGCAGCGTAAAGGTCATCGCGCAGGCGTCCTTATCCAGCTTTCTGCGGATCAGCTCGGTACCGGCGAGCATGTTGCTCCACTGATCGTCGCCGCCAAACTGCATATTGCAGTCATAATTCTTGAAGAGATAATAAAAATCATACGCCTGCATGATCATATAGTTGAATTCGAGAAAGCTGAGTCCCGCCTCCATGCGCTTTTTGTAGCACTCTGCCCTCAGCATGTTGTTTACGGAGAAGCAGGGGCCCACATCACGCAGGAGCTCCACATAATTGAGCTTTAAGAGCCAGTCCGCGTTGTTCAGCATCAGGGCCTTGCCCTCGCCGAACTCTATGAAACGCTCCATCTGGCGCTTGAAGCATTCGGCATTGTGGTTGATATCCTCGACCGTGAGCATTTTTCTCATGTCAGTGCGGCCGCTGGGATCGCCGATCATCGTCGTGCCGCCGCCTATCAGCGCGATAGGCTGGTTGCCGGCGAGCTGGAGCCTCTTCATCAGTGTCAGCACCATAAAATGCCCCGCTGTCAGGCTGTCGGCGGTGCAGTCGAAGCCGATATAAAACCTGGCGCGTCCATTGTTGATCACATCTTTGATCTTCTCCTCATCGGTAACCTGCGCAATGAGTCCTCTCTGCGCCAGTTCTTCATAAAGTGTCATCGAATAATCTCCTCTTCCTTTCTATCATTTCATCGATCCTGCCAATGTATTCCTCTACTGTCTTCACATTGTCCACCCGGTCTATCCTTCCTCCGGGGAAAACGCCCTTCGTCACCGTCCCGGCTCCCAGAGCGATTATGTGATGGAGCTCCTCCATTATCAGTATATTGTAAAGTCCCTCAGTGCCGGGACGTGCAAAGCCGACATTTTCGAGACTGCCCGCCATATTCTTCTGCCGGTACAGATAATAGGGCTCAAGACCCATCGCCTCCGCGCCCCGCGTGGCTATATCCATCACATGGTCGGCCTCGTCCGGCGTCAGATCGAATTTTACCGCGCCTGCGGCCTCCATCTTGAGGCGGGACGCGCGCTTTATCGCGAGCGCGTGTACGGTCAGCGAATCGGGAGCCATTGCCCCGATCTCCTCCATGGTGTGAGCGACCTCTTTTTCGCTCTCGCCCGGCAGTCCGAGGATGATATCCATATTGATATTATCGAAGCCCTCGTCTCTTGCCAGAGCGTAGGCGTATTTTATCAGACTGCTGTCATGCTTTCTGCCAATCAGCGCGAGCGTACCGTCGTTCATAGTCTGCGGATTCACGCTTATCCGCGTGACCCCGTGCTCTCTCAGCACACGCAGCTTCTGCTCCGTGATACTGTCCGGTCTGCCGCACTCCACGGTAAATTCCATTATATGCGAAAGATCGATCCGATCCTCTATCCTCGTGATAAGGCGGTCCAGCTGCTCCGGTGAAAGCGTAGAGGGCGTGCCACCGCCGATATATACCGTAAGACAGCTGCGTCCGCGAAAACGCTCCGCCGTCCAGTCGAGCTCCTTAAATACACATTCGAGATACTCATCGACGCGCTTTTCGTACCTGCTCAGAGGATATGAGGTGAACGAACAGTACAGACAGGTCGTGGGGCAAAAAGGTATCCCTATATACAGGCTGTAGGAGGTTTCCGTCTCCATCGACGCGAGCACGCTTCGCTCACGCGAGGATATCCGCGCCGAGAGCTCCGCCTTTTTTTCGCTTACGAGATAGGCTTTGCTCATGCGCTTTGCCGCGTCAGCCTCGTTCATCCCCTCCGCGAGATAACCTGAGGTGAGCTTCGTAGGACGTATCCCCGTGAGGATGCCCCAGGGGAGCTTTCTGCCCGTTTCGGCTGAAAGCCTTTCGTACAGGGCTCGCTTCAATGCGTTTTTATCGGGAAGAAGGTGCGTAAACGGCGCGATGTCCGCCGTCCTTTCAGCCTCTCCCTCGGTCACGATCTCTTCGCCGGGGAAAAATGACGCCGTAAGCGCACGGACATCATATTCCAGCTCTTTATATTCTCCGAGATCTATCCTAATCATTTTCTTTTTCCGTTTCAGGCCGGCAAATGGAAGCAGCCGCCCGGACCTCTGCCCGTATGATCATAGTCCGTTAAATATAACAGAAAAAAAGTTTATAAGCAAGAAAATACAAAAAACCGCTGCCTCAATGCCCCGCCGGCGCTCACTGAGACTGCGCTCCTATCATACTGAGATATACTCCGGTCTCTCCGTCATATTCGGTGACACAGACCTCCACGAGCTCAGACCGCGATGTGGGGATGTTTTTCCCGACATAATCGGGTCTTATCGGCAGCTCTCTGTGACCTCTGTCGATCAGCGCCGCGAGCTGGATCGTCCGCGGCCTTCCAAGACTGAATACGGCTTCTATCGCAGCCCTCGCCGTGCGGCCTGTGTATATCACATCGTCGACGAGCACGATATCCTTATCCGTCACATCGAAATCAAGGCTTGCCGCAGATACCATCGGCACTCCCGAGATCCTTGACAGATCATCACGGTAAAAACCGATATCGATGCTTCCCGCGGGGACTTCGATATTCTCTATGCGTGCGATATTTGCTCTGATGATCCCGGAAATGGGTTCGCCCCTCCGGCGTATGCCTACGAGCGCCACATTTTCCACACCTCTGTTGCGTTCCACGATCTCGTGTGAGATCCTCATCAGCGCTCTTTTTACCGCCGCCTCGTCCAGAAGCTGTGTTCTCTGCCGCATGATAATTACTCCCGCCGTTCAATCCCAGAGGATGGGATTGACCTTCTGTTCATGTCCTATGTCAGTAGCCTCGCCGTGACCGGGATAGACCTTTACCGACGGAGGCAGCACAAAAAGCTTTTCGAGTATCGATCTGCGGATGGCGGACTGACTGCCCGTATCCAGATCAGTACGTCCGTAGGATTCGAAGAAAAGCGTATCGCCGCTGATAAGGAACCTCTCCTCCGCAAAATAATAGCAACAGCTCCCCTGCGTGTGTCCCGGCGTATGCATCAGCTTTATCTTAGTTCCGAGCAGCTCCAGCACCGTACCGTCGCTCACATATATATCCGCATCGAGCGTCCTGGGCTCGGCCCAGGCTCTGGAGCGGTTTTTATCCGCGTCCCTCAGCAGCGCCTTTTCCTCCGCGCAGGCATATATCGGGACATTCAGCCGGGCCCGCAGCTCATCCGCAACATACATATGGTCGAAATGTCCGTGTGTCAGGAATATCGCCACCGGTTTATATTCTCTGATCGTAAGCTGATTGACCAGATAATTCACACTGCTCGCAGGATCGACTATCACAGTCTCCTTCGTTTCCTTATTGATAAGAAAGTATACATTCGTAGCTATCTCGCCAAGCTCTCTTCTCGTGACCTCTATATCAGCCATCATCCCACCGTCCTTTGAACGTCGTATACACCGTCTATCTGGTAAAGCTTTTGGATTATACGGTTCATTTCATCCACGTCCCTTATCTCAAAGGTTATAAAGGTGCTTGCCTTACCCTGCTTGCTGCCCTGTGTGTGCAGCGTATTGATATAAATATTCTGCTCCGCGAGGGACTTTGTCACATCGGCGGTGAGGCCGACCCTGTCATTCGCGAATATGACCACCTCGACCTGATAGGTCTCGGGCTTGTCATCCTCATCTATCTGCCATTCGGCATTTATTATGCGTGCCCGTTCAATCTCGGGGAGATTCAGGATGTTTATGCAGTCCGTGCGATGGAACGATACTCCTCTGCCGCGGGTGATGAAGCCCACGATCTCGTCTCCGGGTATCGGATTGCAGCATCTGGAAAAATGCACGGCAACATCATCAATCCCCTCCACCGCTATGCCGTTTTTCGTTTTTCTGACGGCCGGCCTGCGGTTTTCGGCTATTGCCTTCAGGACCTCCTCATCTGTAAGGATACGCTTTTCCTCGCGGGACTTCAGCTCTACGAGCTTGTTTATGACCTGGCCTTCCTTCATTCCGCCGTGGCCTACCGCCGCGAGCACCGCATCCCACTCCTGGAAACCGTACTTCTGCACGACCTTGTCCGTATATTCCGGCTTTGTCATCTCGGAATACTCGTATCCCTTGCCCGCACAGTATTTTTCGAGGAGCTCGCGTCCGCGTATGATATTGTCCTCGCGGTTCTGCTCACGGAACCATTGATTGATCTTCGTGCGGGCCTGCGCACTCGCTACGATATTGAGCCAGTCACGGCTGGGGCCTCTGGAATTCTGCGAGGTAATGATCTCCACGCGGTCTCCGGAATTCAGCTCGTAACCTATGGGAACGAGCTTTCCGTTTACACGGGCGCCGACCATCCTGTTCCCGACCGCAGAATGCACCATATAGGCAAAATCCACCGGAGTAGAGCCCTTCGGGAGAGCCTTCACGTCTCCGTTCGGCGTAAAAACATATACATCCTCGGTCAGAAGCGTCAGCTCGCTCTTTAATGAATTCAGGAATTCCGTATCATCTGAGAGCTCGTTCTGCCATTCGAGGATCTGACGCAGCCAGCTGAGACGTTCCTCCTCCTTCGTAAGACCGGTGCCGCTGCCGCTCTCCTTGTATTTCCAGTGCGCAGCGATACCGTATTCGGCGGTGTGATGCATCTCGTACGTCCTGATCTGGATCTCAAAGGGCATCCCCTCCTTGCCGATGACGGTCGTATGTATCGACTGGTAATGATTCGGCTTCGGCATCGCGATATAGTCCTTGAAACGTCCGGGCAGCGGAGTATAGATCTCATGCACGAGACCGAGCACGGCGTAGCAGTCCTGCACCGTATTCACGATCGCCCGTACCGCAAAAAGATCATATATCTCATCCAGAGTCTTGTTCTGGAGCTTCATTTTGCGGTAAATACTGAAATAATGCTTGACTCGGCCGTAGATCTCGGCGCTAATACCGGAGGCCTCGACCTTTTTTGAGACCTCGTTTACGATCCTGTCTATGAATTCCTCTCTGGAATGCTTTTTCTGCCCGATCTCGGAAACTATGCGGTTATATTCATCAGGCTCCAGATATTTCAGGGAAAGATTGTCGAGCTCCACCTTGAGCTTCGATATACCCAGACGGCTCGCTATGGGCGCGTATATATCCATCGTTTCGCGGGCCTTTTCCTTTTGCTTTTCCGGCGGCATATACTGGAGCGTGCGCATATTGTGAGTGCGGTCCGCCAGATTGATTATTGTGACGCGGATATCCTTTGCCAAGGCGGCGAACATCTTGCGCAGGTTTTCCGCCGGCTGCTCAATCTTGCCGCCGTCCCAGGTCAGGCGTGTCAGCTTCGTAACGCCATCCACCATACCCGCCACGTCATCACCGAAGGCCGCACTGATCTCTCCGAGCGTGACTTCCGTATCCTCGACGATGTCATGCAGCAGCCCCGCGATCACCGTGTCATCATCCATACCGAGATCTGCAAGTATTATCGCCACCTGCAGCGGATGGATAATATACGGCTCGCCGGATCGGCGCTTCTGCCCCTCATGCGCGGAGCGCGCCAGTTCATAAGCTGCCTCAGCCTGCGACACATCGCGGCTGGGGTAGTTCTTCCTCATGTTTTTTTTGACCTGCTCGAATAATTCCTTTTCGTCTTCCATGGCGTTCACCGATTTTTGCTGTGGATATTATTTAAGAAAGAATAATATTACCTCATTCGCCATATTTCATCAAGTTTTTTCTCCGCGAGAATAACATTTTCCTCTCCGAAGCTCACCTTCAGGCGGTAAATGTCATCCTCAGGCACCGGGCCCTCCACCAGCCTGCGCGGTGCGAGCCTCCTTTTTTCGCTCTCTATGTATATTTTCGCCTCGTGTCCGGCCAGGATCCGCGTAAGCTCGGCGCTGCCGGCATTGAAAGCCTCCGCATCCCTGAATCTAACCCACAGCTCCCGGGGCCAGGCGTCGATATCCTGCACCCTCTCGCAGACAAGGCGGGCCTTCGGCTCGTCTCCTGAGACTCTGCCGCGGATGAAAACACGGCGGTCTATCTCAAGCACGGCCTTTTCCCTCTCATAATCCCGCGGGAATACTATGACCTCGAGATCTCCCGTCTCGTCCTCCACGGTAATGAAGGCCATGGTCTGGCCGTTTTTCGTGATCTTTTTCGTTTTCTGCGTAATTATGCCGGCGACGACTCTGGTTTCTCCCTCATTCACCTGAGAATCGCCGCCTTCCTCATCCGCGAGGAAATCCACCGCCGAAGCGGTCACATATCTCCGGCATTTTTCCTCGACATCCATCATGGGATGGCCGCTGACATATACCCCCAGCACGTCCTTTTCAAACTGCAGAATATCACGCAGGCTGTATTCTTCGACATCCGGCATGCGGATCTCGACGATCTCACGCTCCCCCGGGCTCATCATGTCGAAGAGCGACATCTGTCCGCTCACGGATTCCTTTTCACTGCGGCTCTTCTTGTCCATGAGGGAGGAATATACCATCATTTTCTGACGGCGGTTGCCCGGCAGCGAATCCAGCGCGCCGGAGAGTATCAGGCTCTCGACAGTGCGCTTGTTGACCTCCTTGCCGGTGAGCCTGTCCACGAAATCACGCAGGCTCGCATATCTGCCTCCGCGCTCCCTTTCGGCCACGATGCTCTCCGTCACGGCCCTGCCGAGACCCTTTATCGCCGACAGACCGTAGCGGATGCTCTTGTCCTCGACGGAAAAATCCCAGTATCCCGTATTGATATCCGGGGGCAGTATGTTTATGCCCATGCTGCGGCAGACGCTGATATAAGCTGACACCTTTTCGGACTGATCCAGCACCGAGGTGATGAGCGCTGCCATGAACTGCACCGGGTAGTAGCATTTCAGATAAGCTGTCTGGTACGCGACCACGGCATAGACGGCGGCGTGGGACTTGTTGAAGGCGTACTTTGCAAAATCGGTCATCTCGTCGAAGACCTTGTTCGCGACCGACTCGGATATCCCCCGCGAAATGCAGCCGGGCACGCCCTCATCGTTGTTGCCGTAGACGAAATTCCGCCTTTCCTTCTGCATTAC
>JAZRWL010000169.1:0-2558 GCA_045599685.1 Lachnospiraceae bacterium | reverse complement strand
GTCGCCGGGATTCGTGATCTTTTCGGGATTGTCGGAGCGCTTCAGCTTCGGGATGAAGGCGCCGAGCTTTTCATCGTAGATGGCGGCCATCTTGTAGACGCCGCCGAAGGAGGGAGCGTCCTTTGATGTGATGAGATTCGTGCCTACGCCCCAGGAAGTGATCATGCAGCCCTGCTCCTTGAGCGAGGAGATGAGCCACTCGTCGAGGTCGCAGGAGCCGGAAATCACTGCGTCGGTGAAGCCGGCTTCATCAAGCATCTCGCGGGCCTTCTTCGAAAGGTACGCGAGGTCGCCGCTGTCGAGGCGGATACCGTAAAAGCTGCTCTTTATGCCCGCATCGCGCATTTCCTTAAAGACCTGGATGGCATGAGGGATGCCGCTGTGTAGAGTGTCGTATGTATCCACGAGCAGGATGCAGGCGTTCGGATAGAGCTTTGCATAGGTACGGAAGGCGGTCAGCTCATCGTCAAAGCTCATGATCCAGCTGTGAGCATGTGTTCCCTTCACGGGCACATCAAAGAGCTGGCCGGCGAGAACATTGCTTGTACCGATGCAGCCTCCTATCATCGCAGCCCTTGCGCCGTAGATACCGGCGTCGGGTCCCTGAGCCCTGCGCAGACCGAATTCCATGATGCCGTCACCCTGCGCCGCGTATACGACACGGGATGCCTTCGTCGCGATGAGACTCTGATGATTGATTATATTGAGGAGCGCGGTCTCTATCAGCTGTGCTTCCATTATGGGAGCCACGACTTTTACGAGTGGCTCCCTGGGAAAGACCACCGTCCCCTCGGGGATCGCGTAGATATCACCTGAGAAATGAAAACCGCGGAGATATTCGAGAAAATCCTCCGTAAAAAGGCCGAGCCCGCGGAGATATTCGATATCCTCGTATGTAAAATGCAGATTCGTGATATAATCGATGAGCTGGTCGAGTCCCGCCGCTATCGCGTAGCCGCCGTTTCCGGGATTGGTGCGGTAGAACATATCAAATACTACGGGTGTGTTGTTATTCTCGCTGAAATATCCCTGCATCATAGTAAGTTCATACAGGTCAGTCATCAGTGTAAGTTCTCTGCTGTTCATTGCTTTTCCTCGATCGATTTTTACGCTGCCGGTAATGAGCCGCGCTTACGATATTATATACCTTTTTATATCGACAGGCAAACCAATTAGGAAAAATCCGGGCTCCGGCATAGAGCAGGCGAATTCGGGATTTACTGCATGGCATATGGCGGGTAAAATATACCCGGACATGATACTCAAATGAAGAAAAAACTGATCTATATCTTAATATGCATTTTCATGATGCTTACGCTCTTTTCGGTCGCCACGACGGAATCCGGTGATGACGGTACGCAGACGGACGCTGAGCAGAATGATGCTCCCGGCTCTGAAGGCAGTTTCAGCCTTGTGACGCTCGATGTCGGACAGGGCCTCTGTGTGTTCGTCGAATCGGACGGAAAGACAATGCTTTATGACGGCGGAGGCAGGTCACATTCCTCAAAGGTGGTATCGTTCCTGAAACAGCGCGGCGTCACGGAACTGGATCTTCTTTTCGCTTCGCATTATGATGAAGATCATATCGCGGGGCTCATCGGCGTATTGAAAAGCACGGACGTGCGCACAGCCGTCATCCCGGAGTATGAAGCTGATACATCGATATGCCGTTCATTTCTGGAGGCGGTGAAAGGAGCTGACGAGACCGTTTATGCAGCGGCGGGAGAGAGTTTCGTGCTCGGTGAGACAACTGTCGAGCTCCTTTACGCCTGTACCGGAAATGAGAAAAATGAGAATGACCGGTCAACGGTCATCAGGATAAGCAGGGCCTCCTTTTCCGGTATCATAACGGGAGACGCGGAGTCCGACGTCGAGAAAAAGCTCATACTGAGCGGAGCACGGCTTGACAGCACCCTGTACATCGCGGGCCATCACGGCAGCAGGTATTCGAGCACTCCCGAATTTGTGCGGAGAATAGAACCGGAGATAGCCTTTATCAGCGTGGGAGAGGATAATGAATACGGACATCCGGCCGAAGATACGCTTGATATATTAAATGAAAACGGAGCTTCCATATACCGCACAGACATCGAAGGCGACATATATTTAAGCATCGACGGAGGAGAATATTCGGTCAATACCGCGGCGGAACAGGAGGTTTATACGACTGCGGATCACGTTGAGTATCCTGAGAGCGACGCGACTTATGTGCTCAATACGGGCTCAATGAGATTTCACCGACCTGACTGCGCCTCAGTGGAAAGAATAGCGGATCATAACAAAAAGTACACGACCGGCAGCCGCGAAGAACTGATCGGGGCAGGTTTTTCTCCCTGCGGAATCTGTCGTCCGTAAAAACAACTGCAAAAAAACAAATAAATTTTGATATAACTGTTGTTTTGCGGTATGGCCCTTATGACATTCGCTTTTATGCTCGGTCTATCAAAAATGCGTGCGCGGCGTAGCGGGAAATAACTGGCGTCTTGTCAGATAAAACGCTCGTGAAAATGCAACGGGCAGGTCGGATATCGACCTGCCCGTTTTTTAATTCAGAACAG
>JAZRWL010000168.1:0-4447 GCA_045599685.1 Lachnospiraceae bacterium | reverse complement strand
CAAGACTTCCTTCTCCCCTATATAGAGCATGACTTTAATTTCATAATATAGCAGTGACATGGACTTCTGTCAATAAACAGGCCTTCGCCCGGCGAGGTCAAGCCTGAAGCCGCAGGGGGCTGTTTACCGAATGAAACAGATCGGGCAGGGCCGATACCGCTCTACCCGATCTGTTCCTCCTTCTGCACTGCAAAGGGATATTATCAGTAATCGATGACGTTTCTTATCGAAATAACGCTCCTGTAATTCCAGCTGGAATACTTGATGCCGTCGCGCTCGCAGGAGGCGTGGACAACGGTCCCGTCGCCTACATAGATCCCGATATGTCCGCCGTAGTATACTATATCTCCGGGGAGAGCCTCTTTTATGCTCACCTTTTCGCCGCAGTAGCCCTGCTCATCCGAAGCTCTCGGAAGGCTTATCCCGTACTTCTTGAAGATCTGCTGCACAAAGCCTGAGCAGTCCACGCCTGTCTTGAGGCTGTTCCCGCCCCAGACATAAGGTATCTCTCCTACATAGCTCCATGCGGTATCAACGATCTTGCGGCGAAGCTTTGAAACCTTTTTCGAAGACTCCTCATCGTCGTCATCCTCCGCCTCGGTAGTCTCCTTCTTCGTGGTCTCCTCTTCAGTAGTCTCTTTTTCGGTAGTCTCTTCCTCGGTGGTCTCCTCTTCGGTAGTTTCCTCCTCAGTGGTCTCTTCCTCGGTGGTCTCCTCCTCGGTGGTCTCCTCCTCGGTGGTCTCTTCCTCGGTAGTCTTCTCTTCGGTAGTCTCCTCCTCGGTGGTCTCCTTTACCGTGGTCTCGGGCTCATCGTCTTCATCATATTCATCATCAGAGTCGTCATGATCCCCTTCGCGGTAATCATAATCGTCCTCGTCATAATCGTCCTCGTCGTAATCGTACTCGTCGTAATCCTCTTCGTCTTCCTCGTCTTCCTCCTCGAGCGCTCTCAGCTCAGCCTCACGCCTTGCCTCCTCCTCGAGCTTCTGCTGCTCCTCCTCGAGAGACATCGCCTCGCCCAGAGCCACCTCTATCTCGATATAATCATTCTGCACATAACCCGTGAGCTCTCCGTCAATGGAGATGCGGGTGAATTCCTCCTGCTGCTCTTCTACGGTATAGGGCTGGTCACCGGTAAGGACCGTAACGGTACCGCTGCCGAGATCCGGCGACTCACGCAGGCGGAGCGAAGAAGTAGTGATGGTCGCGACCACGCCGCCCAGCTCAGTCGCCACTCTTCGGGCCTCGTCTCCGGTCACAAAATATGCCGCCTTGATATAGCCCTCGACGCTGCCGGAGCTGACCTTGTACCAGAGCTCTCCGTCGACTTCCTGTCTGTCATTGATGTCAGCCAGACAATTATTGTAGATCTTTCCCGCGACCTCGCCGTCTTCACCTGCCTCGGTGCGGATATTGACATAGGTCTTCACCTGAGAAATAGCAATATTATTGAAAACGGAATTTTCTTCGGCATTCTGCCTGGCGTCCGCTGCGAGCACTGCGGGATGCTCTCCCGCCTCGGTCTCCGTGGCCTGAATCTCCGGCTCGACCGTCTCAGCAGGCTGCTCGGCATCGGCCTCCTCCGCCGTCACGGCAGAAGAAAGCTCTATCGCCACCTGTGCCAGGCTCTCCGCGGCCGATATCGGCATCTCGCTCTTTATCCCGCTATCCTGCAGAACGGCGGAGATACCGGCAATGGGTATCCCGTCAGCATATGCGGTCGACAGGAAAAGCGTTCCGGACAGCAGCGCACACAGGGCTCCTTTCATGATCTTATTATAATATTTTATATTCACGAATGCTCCTTCCACATGTTAACAACGCTGTTACATAAATATTACATAATATGCCACAGAGTATAACAATGTGCCTTGCTGTTGTCAAGGCTCGTAAGAAACTATTAATAAATTTTACGAATTTTTTCCCGGAAAGGTGTCTGAATTGTTACGTCTGCGTACAAAATATTTCGTACTATATCTCGATGATCGAGGTCATCACTATCGGATCCCGCTGTACTGTCTTCCAGATGTAATTTCCCACGCTGCCGCAGATCTCGCTTTTTATGCGATTCACGTCCGTGCGCCCCTTTTCGATGCATCTTTCGACTGCGAGCATGGCTTCATCCTCTATCCCGCTGATGATATCCTCGGATTCCTTCAGATAAACGAAACCGCGCGTCGTGACCTGCGGTCTCGCCATAAGATATCCCGTGCCCTGCTCTATCGCAGCCGTGATCAAGACAAAACCGTGCTCAGCGAGATTCTGTCTGTCCTTTATTACCGCGAGCCCCACGTCGGCGCTGCCGGCTCCGTCGATATATACCTCTCTCGCCGTCACCTTTCCGGTGACCTGCGCGCTCTCTTCGTTCAGCTCCAGGACATCTCCCGCAGAGAGCAGAAAGATATTTTCATGCGGCAGTCCGAGGTCCGACACGAGCCCGGCCGCTGCCTGAAGATGACGGTACTCACCGTGCACGGGTATCGCGTATTTCGGCTTTAACAGCGTATAGATCAGCTGGATCTCCTGGCTGCAGGCATGTCCCGATACATGCGTATCCTGATAAATGACCTTCGCTCCCTTTTCCGCAAGCTCGTTTATGACCTTTGAAACGGCCTTTTCATTGCCCGGAATGGGATTTGAGCTGAACACTATCGCGTCTCCCGTCTTTATGCTGACCTTTTTGTGGGTAGAATTCGCCATGCGGGAAAGAGCCGCCATCGCCTCGCCCTGACTGCCCGTCGTAATGAAAACGAGACGGTCGTCCGGATAATTGTTCATTTCATCTACACTGATAAGTGTATTCTCGGGAACGCTGACATAGCCCAGCTGTGAGGCTATCTCCAGCACGGTCTCCATGCTCCGGCCCTGGATTATGACCTTTCGTCCGAATTTTGCCGCTGTCAGTATCACCTGCTGGACCCTGTCCACATTGGAGGCAAAGGTAGCGACTATGATACGGCTGTTCTTATGCTGATTGAAGAGCGTATCAATCGTATTAGCGACCATGGTCTCCGACGGTGTGAAACCGTGGCGGATCGCGTTCGTGCTGTCGCTCATCACCGCCAGCACGCCTTCCCTTCCGAGCATCGCGATGCGCTGCAGGTCTATGGTGTCGCCGAAAAGCGGCGTATAATCGATCTTGAAATCTCCCGTATGGAAAAGCACTCCGGCAGGCGTCGTGATAGCGAGAGACGACGCTCCGGCGATACTGTGATTCGTCCTGATGAATTCGACGCTGATATCGCCCAGCTCGACTCTGCCGCCCTGCGTCACGACTCTCGTGTCGGTAATATCCAGAAGATGAGCCTCTTCCAGCTTGTGCTCGATGAGACCTATGGTAAGCTTCGTCGCATAGATCGGGACATTGACCTGCTTTATTATATAAGGGATGGCCCCGATATGGTCCTCATGACCGTGCGTAATAACGAAGCCCTTTACCTTTTTCAGATTGTCAGTGAGGTAGGTGACATCCGGTATGATCTTTCCTATGCCGAGCATGGTCTCATCAGGGAAGGAGATGCCGCAGTCGATGACCACGATGCTCTCTTCCGTCTCGATAGCCGTGATATTCATCCCTATCCTGTCCATGCCTCCGAGCGGGATTATTTTCACCCTCGGCGCTGCCTTTACGGCTTGATTGTCTGACATTTTTCGCCTCTGCCTTGTGCGGCCGGTACCTGCTTTTTCCGATGATCTGCTGCGGTTGCCATTTTTGGACTTTTTTGCTGTATTTCCTGTTATTTCCGGTTTTGTTTTTGCTTCCGTCCTGGACTTTTTCGGTTTTGCTTCCTGCTTTTTAGCGTTCTTTTCTATCTTGTCTGCATGCCCTCTCTTCACTTTTTCGGGGGGGGTTTCAATCCTCGACCTGCTTTTCCCTTCTTTTTTATCATGCTTCGCCGCAGTCACAGCGGCCTTTTCTTCTTTTTTATTCTTTTCTATTTTATTTCTGTTCTTTTCCTTTTCCATTATAACTCCGTTCATCCGACGTCTGAGGCCCTTTCTCTTCGTATCCTGTGATCGCACATATACATGAACTGTCCCAGCATGTACCAGAATACGACTGTTGAGGGCGAATTGATGTAAAAAATATCGGATATTATCATTGAGCAGCCTGCCAGCCCGAGTGCCGGGAGCAGGTAAAGCATCGCCTCCTGCTTTCCGGCTCTGTCCGCGATCCGCCAGAAGCGTATGCCCTTTATCAACACGGTGATCACGATAGCTGCGAGTATGGCGAGCCCGACCGCGCCCTGGCTCGCGGCTACGTCCATTATGACATTATGCATCGTGTCCGCGTTCGATCTGATCCTCCGGTTCGCTATATTCGCCTTGCCGAAGGCTCTTATGTTCCTGTGCGTTACGCCGAATACCGGACGCAGCTTCAAAAGCTCGATAGCGTACCGCCAGATCTTCAGCCTGATATTGGTATCTCCGCTCTCGAAGACATCCG
>JAZRWL010000167.1:0-6547 GCA_045599685.1 Lachnospiraceae bacterium | reverse complement strand
CTGCCCGCGACTCTGAAGGAGACTGCGGGCGGCGGTCTCGCCACCACTCCTACCGGCCTTGCGCTCAAGGCACAGGTCTTCAGCCGTCAGAACGAATCAAAGGAGGACAGAATATGAGTTTTTTGCAAAAAATCGCGGGAGGCGGACGCCGTGACACTGGTATGACCACTGGAAGCATCATCGGTCACCTGGTCAGATTCGCGATCCCGCTCTTCATAGGGAACGTCCTCCAGCAGCTCTACAATATGGTAGATACCTGGGTCGTAGGCAATTATGTCAGCAATGAGGCCTTCTCCGCTGTCGGTACAGTCGGCCCGATCCTGAACCTTCTCATAGGCTTTTTCATGGGTCTCTCGAGCGGCGCCGGAGTCGTCATCTCACAGTACTACGGTGCGAAGCAGGAAGACAAAGTTCATGACGTCGTCCACACTGCGATGACCGTCACGCTCATCATGGCGGTCGTGATTACCGTGGCGGGCCTGCTCCTCATCCCCGCGCTGCTGGATCTCATCAATACTCCGCCGGATGTTTATCCGCAGTCAAAGACCTATATCACGATACTATTCGCCGGTGTCTCTACCGTAATGATCTATAATATGAGTGCCGGTATACTCCGTGCCGTCGGTGACTCGGTCAGGCCCTTCCTCTATCTCGCCGCTGCCGCCATTACAAATACCATACTCGACCTCGTTTTCGTACTGGTCTTCGGTATGGGCGTCGAGGGCGTAGCATTCGCTACCGTCATCGCACAGACCTTCAGCGCCTTCCTCTCGTCGAGAGACCTCCTGCGCACCGACACCTGTGTGAAGCTGCGCATAAAGGATCTGCATATCGACCGCGAGATGCTGAAAAAGGTCGTCCGCGTCGGTCTTCCCAGCGGTCTGCAGATGAGCATCACCTCATTCTCAAACGTTTTCGTGCAGTCCTATATCAATTTCTTCGGTTCGGACGTAATGGCCAGCTGGACCGCATATTCAAAAATCGATCAGCTCCTGTTCCTGCCTGTCTCTTCGCTCGCTCTGTCACTCACTACCTTTATCGGGCAGAACCTCGGCAGCAGCAATGTGTCCCGTGCGAAACAGGGCATGAAGGCGGCTATGAAGCTGGCTATCGGAATGACGATAATGCTTTTCATTCCCATACTTATCTTTGCGCCTTCACTCATCGCATTTTTCAACGACAAGGGCACCGTGGTCGAGACGGGAGGACAGCTCCTGCGCGTGATCTCACCGTTCTATATCTTCATCGCGACCAACAATATGTACATTTCCGCACTCCGCGGTGCAGGCAATTCAAAGGTACCCATGCTGGTGATCCTTCTCTCCTACGTCGCCTTCCGTCAGGTGTATCTCTTCATCGTGTCGAAATTCATTTCGAACACACTGCTGCCGATCGCCTTTGGTTATCCCGCCGGCTGGTTCGTCTGCTTCCTGATAATGTTTATTTATTACAGGCTGCACCCGCTGTCTGAGGCGACTAAGGTGATTTGATCATCCTGCAGCTCCCGCATTTCCAGTAATCCGATATGACGCCGCTCGCACAGCAAAACCCCCGTGTATCCTTCCGGATACGCGGGGGTTTTTGCAATAATTCGCTGCGAATGTCGCTCTCTTTACTTCTCGATTATCTCCACGACCTCGCCGATATACATCGTATGCGGCTCATTATCCGGATACTGGCGCTGCACCACGTCGGCGGGCATCAGCGAAAGCTCCAGCTCCTGAGTGTAGATCTTGCGGCACAGGACCGTGACCTTCGCCTCGGCATATCCGATGCTCTCTCCGACAGCTACGGGAGTGAGTCCCGCGAGCGCGGCCTTGTCACAGTCCTTTCCGCTCTTCGTACCCATGATATTCAGTGCCTCACGGTACTTCTCATCATAAAAGGTCACGGTGAAGTAGTCTTCTCTCTCGAGGAAATCATGCGTATAACGACAGGGTCTGACATAGAGCGTAACGACGGGCTTGTTCCAGATGGTACCCATGCCCCCCCACGCGATCGTCATGCCGTTTCCGTCACCGGGCTTTCCCGCCGCGGCGATGGCCCAGTCAGTGCTGAACTGTTTGAAAACATCCGCTGTATAATTCATCTCATTCTCCTCTCATAAAGCTCGTCGTGTATCTTACCGCCTCGCGCTCGGGCATTTCGATCCCGGCCTTTTTACCTGCCTCCTGCAATCTGAGGTAATAAACCATATTTCTCGCAACACCGCGCAGATTCTGCAGGCCTTCCAGATCCTTCTCTACGTCATCGGCGTTCGCACCGAAGATATCGTTCCAGTAGGTGCCGTTGATATAAGGCATCTCACTGAGACTGAAATATTTTGCCATACGCTCGAGAGCGGGCTCGGTACCGGCTCTTCTCGCGACCGCGACACAGGTCGCGGGCTTTAAGCGGTAGCGCATACGCTCGCGGTTCGAATAAAAGATGCGATCCATGAAAGAGGCCATGTTGCCGCCGTTCGAAGCGTAATGCACTGGAGCGCCGAAAACGAAGCCGTCGGCCTCGAGAGCCTTGCGCTTGAATTCATTGACACAGTCATCGATCACGCACTCACCGGTCTTGTAGCAGGCGCCGCAGGCCCTGCAGCCCGGTACCGCAAGTCCTATCCAGAATATCTCCGCTTCTACGCCTTCCGCCTCAAAGGTCCTGCGCATCTCATCCAAAGCCCTCCAGGTGCTTCCGTTTTTATGAGGGCTGCCGTTCACCAAAATGACCTTCATACCATCCTCCCGACCGGCGCATAGTATCATTTTTCTTTACAGCGCCTTTTTAGTGATTATATAATGTATGCAGTGCGTAGACAAGGACTTTGGCCGCAATAACGCATTATTAAGGAGCAGACCTTGCTATATTATTACAGATACGGTTTTGATACTCCCTTCGGCGACATCGCGATCGCCGCGGACGATTATGAAATAAGAGGAATATGGTTTTCTGAACGCTCTCAGGCTCCGGTCGATCTCAATATGGCCCAGTACGCCGCGACCGGCCTCATCACGGCTGCCGCCGACTGGCTGAGAGCCTACTTCGCGGGGAAGCGTCCGGATTTATCCGGCAGGCCGCCTCTCGCCGCGCCCACGACGCCCTTCAGGCGTGAAGTCCTCTCCATCGCCGAAACGGTGCCCTACGGCGAAGTGATAAGCTACGGCGAGATCGCAAAGGAGATCGCCCGCAGACACGGCATCGAAAAAATGTCCGCGCAGGCCGTCGGCGGCGCTATGAAGTCGAATCGCGTCCTGATAATGATCCCCTGCCACCGCGTGATAGCCGCGAAGGGCGCGCTGGGAGGATACGGCGGGAATGTGGATATCAAGAGGTTTCTGCTGGCGCATGAGAGAGGATGAATAAGAGCAGGCCGCAGGACCTGCTCTTATATTTACTGTCGGAATATATTTTCAGTATGTTTATTTCCTGTGAACCGCAGCTCCGGTTTTCTTCGCGGTCTTTCCCTTCGTACCTTTCTTCCCGACGCCGTTCTTCGATACGGCGGGGATCACTGCGATGAGCACCATCGGTGCGCCTATGCAGATCACCACCACGGCGAGCAGGTAATTCACTCCGGGCTTGTGCTCTACGACATCTTCCCTGTTACTGATCCCCTCTGACACGGAAAAACTCAGCGTTTCATCCGAAAGCTCCAGTCGGTCTCCGACCTGACGTCCGGCGAGCGTATAGCTCTTCCCCGCGGCGTATCTGTAATATACTCTCACATCACCGTCAGTCAGATACTCTCCGTCCACATCATAGGCAGCCGTTTCATCGGCATCAAAGCTCTCCCACAGCCCAGTAAGCTCCATGCGGTTCAAAAGCTCCGGTGAGATCACGAAGCCTCCCAGCTTCACCTCACCGTAGATATACGAACAGCCGCAGGCCTCCCACTTGACGTTCTCGACGCCGTCCGTGATGATTTTTTTCTTTTTTTCGCTGTTGCGGGTCGCGACGGGAGCATCGATCGTGATCCCGTACTTTTCATCATAAGCGGGTATCACTACCGTCAGATTCCCCGTGATGATGACGTTTTTACCTTCGTTTTCCCCATCGATCACAGGCTGATCGAGAAAAAGCGCTCCCTTATACGTCGAATTATCGCCGGTCTTTACGAACAGTATCGCACCGAGGACGACGAGCACCAGACCTGCCGCAGCAAATAATATCTTTTTCATTTCCGCCTCTTATTCACGCCGCGGTCATGCCGCGGATTCATTGATCGTATTCTACTCTTTTTTTTCGCATAATAAAAGACCGGCCGCGATATCCGTGTACGGATCCGTGACCGGTCTGAAACATTCCCTGCCGGATCGCACCGGCTCGGGACATTCGTCAGATCCTTCCTCCGATGGTCTCGGACTGATCTTCGGGCTCGTATTCCTTGCCCTCCTTCATTACGAAACCGCAGGATCTCAGGAAATTCTCATCATAGATGTCCTTTTTCCAGCCGGAGATATCGGCGAACTTGCCGGGCTCGATAGTGCCCGTGATCTTGTCCACACCGCAGATCTCGGCGTTTGATTTCGTAGCTGCCTTCAGTATGCGGAAAGGATCCACATCATTGAAATACAGCTTCATGCTGCGAACCCAGGCAGTGTATTCCCAACCGTTCTCATAATTGTTATGAATGGTCACGAAATCGGTGCCGTAGCCCAGCTTGATCTTGCTTTCCAGGATGATCCTGCGTCCCTCGATCATTCTGTCCTGATAGAAATGGAGCTTGTCATGGAAGGGCTTTGACTTCTTTGCCATTGTCTCCTCGTCATTTTCTATGCAGTCCTGATAAGGGCAGAAGGTAGGAACGAGATAGGTGCCTGCCTTTTCGATCATCGCTGCCGTTTCATTATCCATCATGGAGCCGTGCTCCATGCCTTCAATGCCGTAACCCACGAGTTTCTGCATCAGACGCGGGCCGTATACGTGAGCCGTTACGGGGATCTTTAATTCGTGAGCGGTGGAAAAAAGCGCTTCGAACTCGGCGTCGCTCATCTGGATATCATCGGGATCGTCATTCGGCGTGGCGTAGCCGCCGGTCGCCATGATCTTGATGAAGTCCGCGCCCAGCTTCTTGTCCCTGCGCACTGCGGCTCTGAAGAATTCGGGACCGTTGCCGGTACCGGCATAGAGCTTCTGCTCCATATAATCCATCAGCTGGGGATTGGTACACACACTCTGCGTCAGATCGCCGTGTCCGCCGGTGGTGCCCAGAAGATGAGGGGCTACGATCATTCTCGCACCGGGCAGATAGCCCTCGTTTATCGCGCGCTTCGCATCCAGCTCATAGGCCTCTCTGAACCATCCGATGGAGCGGATCGTGGTAAAGCCCGCATGCAGGCTCTTCTCCGCGCAGTGATAGGTCGCGAGTGCTCTGTAGCCGTCGGAATTGAAGACAGTGTCCGCATATACATCGTTCCAGTCAAAATATGAAGGATGTACGTGTGCGTCTATCATTCCCGGAGTCACTGTCAGATGAGAAAGGTCGATCTCCTTCGTACCCGCAGGAGCAGCGATGTTTTTACCGACCTCCTTGATGTACTGTCCCTCGACCAGGATCTCCATATCCGACTGCAGCTCGTCATGGATGCCGTCGTACAGCTTACCGCATTTTATCTTGGTGTAATTCATAAAAACCCCCTTAACGTAGTAATCGGTCCGTTACATTATAACACTTTTTCTGAACTTCCGCGCCTGAAAATACAGGTTTATCACGCGAGCTTCTGGTTCTGCTTCTGAGTGAGAAGCGACACCACTACCAATACTACGAGCGCTGCGGGAAGGGCGACAAAGATAGTCTGGATGCCGGTCGCAGCGTAAAGCTCCCACTCCCAGGCGATCGTGAGGCCGGTACCGACGAGCATGGAAGCCACGCCGCCCGCCTTCGTAGCCTTCTTCCAGAGCAGAGCTCCGAGTACCGCGGGAGTCATACCTGCCGCATAGATCGTATATGACCAGTACTGAACAGCCAGTACCGAAGGGAAGAGTTGGAGCACACCGTATGCGAACAGACCTGCGATGATGATGAAGCCGCGGGTAGCTCTCATCTGCTGCTTCTCAGTAGCATCGGGATTGATGATACCCTTGTAGATATCGATGGTGAAGTTCGATGCGCCGGACAGCAAGTAGGAGTCACCGGTGGTGATGGTGAAGGCCGCAGCCGCGGAAAGAACTACGCCGCCGATGATGAGGGGCATCAGGGTCGTGGTGGAAATAAGAGCCTGGCCAGCCTGGATGTTGGTTCCGAACCAGTGCTTCGCAGTGAAAGCGTAGAAGGCAACAACAGGCATGATGATCGCGGAAGCAATACCGGTGCCGGCAAGTGAGAATCTCGCGGTCTTCAGATCCTTCGCTGCATTGATCCTCTGATAGTAGTTCTGGTCACCGATTGTCAGGAAGAACAGCGGGACATAGTTGCCGAGCCATACCCAGAAGGTACCTGTGGTACCGAAGAAGGTGAGGGATTCGGGCTCCGTGGCCTTTGCCGCGTCGATCATGGCGCCCCAGCCGCCTACTGCGCTGAACAGGAAAGGCAGACCGATGACAAGACCGCCGACCATCA
>JAZRWL010000166.1:0-2030 GCA_045599685.1 Lachnospiraceae bacterium | reverse complement strand
GGGAGTCTCCGTCTTAATCATGCCCATCATGCTCACCGGCGGAGAAGGGCTGCTGCGTCTGATCTTCGGTCAGGCTGAAGACGCCGTCATGGATCAGGCCGTGACCTACTGCCTCGTCGTACTGTTCTCCTATCCCTTCATGGGGCTGTTCAACAGCGGCGCGTCCCTCTTCCGCTCAATGAAGGATTCGCGCACGCCCATGCTCGTTTCGCTGCTGATGAACGTGATAAATCTCGCCGGAAACGCGATCCTGATCTACGGCTTTGATATGGGCGTGGTCGGCGCTGCCATCGCCACGCTGGCCTCGAGAATAGTCGCCGGTGTCCTGATCTACGGTCTGCTCCGCAAGCCCGCATATGATATCCATGTCGGTCCATTCAGAAAGATCCGTCCCGACATGTCGATGATCAAAAAGATCCTCTATATCGGCATACCCACCGGTCTTGAAAACGGTATGTTCCAGCTCGGAAAGGTCTCGGTGCTCAGCATCATCTCCGGCTTCGGAACGGCCTCTATCATGGCGAATTCCGTGACGAACAGTGTCACGAGCTTTATGATCCTGCCCGGAATGTCGATCAATATGGCGCTCGTCACGATCGTCGGCCAGTGCATAGGCGCAGGCGACGAAAAGCAGGCACGATATTATTCGCGGTTCATGACTGCGATCTCCACGGTATCGATCTTTGCGGTATCTCTGCTGATAGTGTTCGCACGTACACCTATCCTTTCGCTGTACAGCAATATGAGCGTCGAGGCTGCGATCATTTCCTCCCGCCTGATCTATGTACATCTCTGGACGGGGCTCTTATGGCCGCCCGCCTTCAATCTTCCCATGGTCTTCAAGGCCGCGAACGACGTAAAGTTTTCCATGATCATCTCCATGGTCTCCATGTGGGTCTTCCGCGTAGGCGGCACTTATGTACTGGGAGAGGTACTGGGGCTCGGTGTGGACGGCTCATGGTGGGCAATGTACATCGACTGGCTTTTCAGAGGCGTCTTTTTCGCAGTCAGGTTCCACGGCACGAAGTGGCATTCGCACAGTATTGAATAAAACAGTGACGACTTTTTAATACTATATTACTTTATTATAAATGATCCTCTGTCTGAGACCGCTTTCCGCTTCAATTCTCGTGCAACGGTACTAAACTCGCACAGCGCAATGCTTGTGATCGTCAAGTACCGGCACTGCGGATTCTCTGACAGAGGATCATTCATAATAAAACTACTGGAATTTTATCCACGTAATTTCCTTTAACTCATAAAATAAACCGGTCTCCCGCGGGAGACCGGTCACTTTCATATCGATGTGTTAATAAGAGCTTCGCGCTTACTTGTTTGCCAGATGATAATTGATCTTCTGAACGAGCGGATCAACATCAATACCGTGTACGAAGCAGGCATCCTCAAGGCTCTCACCCTGTGATGAAGGGCAGCCGATGCAGTGCATTCCGGCTTCCATCAGGATCGGAACCACGCTGATATCCTTCTGAAGCAGCTCACCGATAGTCATATCCTTATTTACAACAAGACTCATTGTATTACCTCCTGTAGGAATTCTTATTTAATTATACGAAAGCTGTTGCAATTGTCAACCGCGAACTGTGCTGCTTCCCGGCAGACATCCATTTTTCACATTTTCATCTTGAATTATTCATAGCTGTATATTACAATGCAGCTATATCAACAAGGAGGATATACAAATGGCATATGTAATTTCTGATGAGTGCTTAATGTGCGGTTCCTGCGCAGGTGAGTGCCCCGTTGGCGCTATCGCTGAGGGAGACGGCAAGTATGTTATCGATGCTGAGCAGTGTCTCGGCTGCGGTACCTGTGAGGCAGCCTGCCCTGTAGGCGCTATCAAGGCTGAGTAAGCATACACATTTGCTCTTTGCAAAGACAAAGACAGCGGCAGAATGATCTGCCGCTGATTTTTTGTGAACGGGCTCCTTCGCACATCAGTCGAAGGCGCCTGTTCTTTTTTTCATCTCGTATTTCACACGTTCCTCGTCGATGAGTGTAAAATGCCTGTC
>JAZRWL010000165.1:0-3396 GCA_045599685.1 Lachnospiraceae bacterium | reverse complement strand
TGTCCGTTTGACTTTATCGTTTCCGGACTGAGACCTCGTCTGAGGAAATAATCCATAGCGGACTTTCCTTCGGGAGTACGAAGACACCGATAATAGTATATGGCGGTCTCGCGGTACAGGGCCAGAAGCTGTTTTTTTCTGTCCTCTGCCTGTCTGGCAGAGGCTCCGCCGTCATCCTCCGGTATCTGCATACCCGCCCGGTCTGCGAGATATTTTACCGATTCCTGAAAGGTGAAGTTCTCGTAATTCTGTATAAAGGTTATCACGGTACCGCCTGCGCCGCAGCCGAAGCAGTAATAGAGCTGACTCTCTTCAGAAACTGAAAATGACGGCGTTTTTTCATTGTGAAAAGGACAGACGCCGAAATAGCGTCCGCCCTTCTTCTTCAGCGCCACCACTCCTGAAATGACACTGACGATATCATTGCGGTTCCTTACCTCTTCTACGAATTCGTCGGTAAAATGCATATATCACCTAATATTTCCAGGACTTCGGCACGTAGATCTCCTTGAAGCGAAAGATCGCGTAATCATCGGTCATGCCTGAGACATAATCGCAGACCACTCTCTCCCAGGATTCTCCGTGAAGCCAGACCATATCCATATATTCCTCAGGCAGCAGCTCGATATTATCGAGATAATAATAAAACAGGGTCTTCAGGATATTTTTTGCCTTTTCGTCCTCTCTCTTCGCTATGCTGCCCTTATAAAGATAGCTGAACATGAACTGTCTGAGTCCCTGCATCGCGCTGAAGACCCCGTCGCTCATGGAGATCTCAGGCCTGTCGAGACTGTTTTCTATCACATCGTGTATCAGTTTGTTCAGACGTGAGCGGACGCTGTCGCCGAGGATCTCGGTGAATTCATGAGGCAGCATATCCTCGGTCAGGATACCGGCACGTATGGCGTCGTCGATGTCGTGGTTGATATAAGCAATCTTATCGGACAGACGCACTATCTGGCCCTCGAGTGTGGAGGGATTACCGGTCATACGGTGATTTTTCATCCCGTCACGAACATCACGCGTGAGATTCAGACCGACACCGTCCTTTTCGATGAACTCGACGACACGGATCCCCTGATCATAATGAGTGAAGCCGCCTTCGCAGATCTCATTCAGGATGTCCTCTCCGGCATGTCCGAAGGCTGTATGCCCTATATCATGCCCGAGCGCTATCGCCTCAGTCAGATCCTCATTGAGTCTCAATGCGCGGGCGATCGTTCGCGCGATCTGTGCCACTTCGAGCGTGTGTGTGAGTCTCGTCCTGTAATGATCGCCCTCGGGGGCCAGAAAGACCTGAGTCTTATGCTTCAGCCTGCGAAATGATTTCGTGTGCAGGATCCTGTCTCTGTCTCGCTGAAAGGCCGTGCGTATGTCACAGGGCTCCTCCACGCGGTCACGGACCGCCCGGGAGCTCCTCGCGGCGTATTTGCTTAAGTTTTCCTCCTCCAGCTCTTCCAGCTGCCTTCTGATCTCCATCACTGCCTCTTCGTAATCCAGAATAAAATATCATTGAATACTGTCTCACGGTCATCCTCGTTCAGGATCTCGTGCCGGTCATCCTTGTACAGCTTCAGATCGAGGTCCTGCATGCCGAGTCCGGCGAGGCTGTTATATACGTTCAGCACTCCCTTTACGGGACCACCGAGAGGGTCATCGCTGCCGGATACGAACAACAGACTCAGATCCTTCGGTATCGACTCGTTGTCTTCTCTGTTTGCCAGCTCGCAGAGCAGGGTAAAAAGCGTATGATACGCGGAAGCAGTGAAATTGAAGCCGCAGAGAGGATCGTTTTCATACTTCTGGCTGTTCGTCACACTGCGGGACAGCCAGGAACCCTTGCCGGCAAGCCTGTATTTCAGCTGATTCATCCCCAGCACGAGGAATTCCAGTACCTTGCTCCTGCACCGGGCACCGACGAGCACGGTATAAAGATATGACAGAATCTTTCCGAAAGAAGCAGCCGCGAGCGGTATGTCGCCTGTACCCATGATTATCGCGCCATTCGCCTCAGAGCCCCATTTTGTGATATATCTTCTCACCATAAAAGAGCCCATGCTGTGACCGAGAATGAAGAACGGCTTGCCCGGCCAAAGCATTTTTGCGTAAAGGCTGACCCTGTGAGTGTCCTTCATGATGTAGGTCTTGCCGTTCGTCTCGGCGAAAAAGCCGAGATCCTCGCGGCAGGAAGCAGTCTTTCCGTGCCCCAGCATATCTGCACCGATAACCGCTATGCGGTTTTCATTGAGAAACGCGGCGAATTCGTCATATCTCTCGATATATTCGACCATACCGTGTACGATCTGCAGCACGGCCACTGGTTCCTGATTAGGCTCCCAGACGCAAACATGCATTCTGTTTTTCGAGTCTGAGGATCTGAGGTAGATTGATCTTTTCATTTTTTGATTACTTCTCCAAAAGCGAGCTTCCGGTCATCTCGGAAGGCTGCTGCAGCCCCATCATATCGAGGAGCGTAGGTGAAATATCACAGAGGCGACCGCCCTCGCGCAGTCTTGCGCACTCGCCGCGGCTCACCAGTATCACAGGCACCTGCGCGGTCGAATGGGCCGTCACAGGTTCTCCGTTTTCATCCTTCATGATCTCGCAGTTTCCGTGATCGGCAATGATGAGCATCTGACCGTTTACCTCGAGCACAGCCTCTTCGGCTCTTCCGACACAGTGATCGACGGTCTCCACCGCAGTGACCGCGGCCTGCATCACACCTGTATGCCCGACCATATCGGGGTTTGCGAAATTCACGATTATCAGATCGTACTTTTTGCTTCTTATCGCCTCTACGAGTGCGTCACATACGGGAACTGCACTCATTTCCGGCTGCAGATCATATGTCGCCACCTTTGGCGACGGGATCAGTATCCGGTCCTCTCCCGGGAATGGTGCCTCGATGCCACCATTGAAAAAGAAGGTAACATGAGCATATTTTTCGGTCTCGGCGAGCCTGAGCTGTGAAAGGCCCAGAGATGAAACATATTCGCCGAGCGTATTGACGGGAGCAAGCTTCGGAAAAGCCACGGATACATTCGGTATCGTCGTGTCATACTCCGTAAAGCAGACATACGTGAGCCCGACGAGAAGTTTTCTTTCAAAACCGTCGAATAAGGGATCGACGAAGGCTCTCGTGATCTCGCGTGCTCTGTCAGGCCGGAAATTGAAAAATATGACCGAATCCCCGTCCTTCACCCTTCCGACTGGTTTCCCGTTTTCATCGGTGAGGACAGAGGGCTTTACGAATTCGTCAGTGATTCCCGCCGCATAGGAATTCTCTACTGCCTGCACGGGATCCTTATATGTAAGCGATGCCGAACCGTCAGTCAGTGCGTTATAAGCCTCAATGAGACGCTCGTAGCGCTTGTCCCTGTCCATAGCATAGAAACG
>JAZRWL010000164.1:0-6773 GCA_045599685.1 Lachnospiraceae bacterium | reverse complement strand
ACGTCCGCCTGCGTCGGCGATCATGACATCACCGAAGTATACATGGCAGGTGGTAGGAAGCATGTCTACATGATAGCTGCCGCCGTTTACGGTAGGTCTGCCGGTGATGTAATCCTTGTACTCGTTGAAGCAGGCGATCATGATCTCATCCGCGTACTCGTCGTCGTTGCCGTACTTCGGGGTCTTGTTGCGGACGAAGTTGAAGATCTCCTCATGGCCTACGAAGTCATCCTTCATGGCCTGTACCAGCTCTTCGAGGCTGAAGCGCTTCTGGTCGAATACATTGTACTTGATGGAGGTCAGAGCATCGGTGATATCGGAGATACCTACGCCCTGGATATATCTCGTATTGTAACGGGCGCCGCCGGCGTTGTAATCCTTGCCGTTCTCGATGCAGTCGTCGGTGCAGATCGAAAGGAAAGGAGCGGGAAGCATTTCTGCGAATACTCTCTCAATGATCTGGTTGCCGCGGATCTTGACGTCGATCGTATGCTCGAGCTGAGTCTTGAATGCGTTCCAGACCTTCTCATAGGAATCGAGCTCGGAAAGCTCACCGGTCTTCGGGCCGATCTGCTTGCCGGTCTGAGGATCCACGCCGTTGAAGAGCGCGAGCTCAAGGCACTTCGGGATATTGCAGTATCCGGTAAGGATGTAGGATTCGGTGCCCCATGCGCCGGTCTCGGTGCAGCCTGAGCAGCCGGATCTGCGGGCGTCTACGATGTCCTTTCCTGCATTGAGCAGCTCTTCGATCATCTCGTCGGTATTGTAGAAGGCGGGCTGGCCCCATCCCTGACGGGCGATCTCGCAAGCTCTCTTCAAGAACTCATCGGGAGTGTTCTTTGAGATCTGTACATTTGAGTTCGGCTGGTTCTGACGCATATCCTCCATGCAGTCGAGGATGAGGTAGCTGACCTTGTTCACGCCGTCGCTTCCGTCGTCCTTTACGCCGCCGGTATTGATATTCGCGAAATCCACATAGGTGCCGGATTCCTTCAGAGTGACGCCGACCTTTACGGGGGCAGGGCTGTTGAAGAGCTTGACCCACAGACACTCAATGAGCTCGAGAGCTCTGGTGTCATCGAGGATGCCCGCGGCGGTGTCCTTCTCATAGAAGGGATTCAAATGCTGATCAAGACGGCCGGGGGTGAAGGCGTCCCAGGGATTCAGCTCGAGGGTTACTCCGAGATGGGTGAACCAGTACATCTGGATAGCCTGCCAGTAGGTCTCGGGCTTGTGCTCGGGAACTACGGCGCAGTTTGCAGCGATCTGCTCGAGCTCTGCCTTGCGGACGGGATCGGTGCACTGTGCGGCCTTTTCGAGAGCCAGATCATGATAACGCTTGCCGAGGATGATGACAGCGTCACAGCAGATATCCATAGCCTTGAGCTCCTGGAGCTTGTCATAGGCCTCGAGATCATTATAGAAATCAAGAGAAGCGATCTTCTTCGCTATCTTTTCCTTGTAATCGGCATAACCGAATTTGTAAAAGTTTCCGCCGCCTGCGGTATGTCCGGGGCCGCGCTGTTCCATAAACTCGGTGAACAGACCGGCTTCATAATATCTGTGCCACTCCTCGCTCATGTCCATCATGAGACGGTCGCGGGTAGCCTTTCCGCGCCAGTAAGGGATTACGATCTCTTCCTGCTGTCTGATCTGCTCGGGCGTGGTCTCAAAATTCACGAGCTTGCGGTCGTTCATGATCTGCATATCCTCTACGGTATGGCATATGATCTCGGGGAACGTCGGAGAATACTGGGGGCCGGGGCCCTTCTCGCCTACGATGAGCTCATCATCGCCGAGATAGAGGGTCTTGCGGGTGAAGTACTCCTTCAATACCATCGCGCGGAGAACGGGGGTAGATACCTTTCCTTCCCACTCCTTGTAAACATCGGTCTCGATAAGAGCTCTCTCCATATCGAGCTTCGGCTGAGTCTCATGAGAGATCTTCCTCAGTCTCTGAAGTCTGGGTGTGCAGCCGCGGGGAGCCTGATTCGCAAGGTCCTCAGCTGTAGTGATGTTGAAGCATGATGACTGATACACTGACATAATTAACCTCCTATTGTAGTATTTTCATATCCTGCCTGAATAAACATCTGCCTGAAGTGTTCCATTTCCTCGTCCGTAGGGACTGACATCAGCTCCTCTTCATAAGGACGGTCGAGGTTCGCGTATTTGCCTCTGTGGAAATCATGATAAGGAAGAAGGTTCACCGCCACGGGATGGATGCCTTTTTCCTTCAGATAATCTATCACAGCCTGCATCGACTCGTCGTCGGCATTCACCTTGCCGATAGTGGGGATGCGGACATAGATGCCGGCTCCGTCGTCGGAAAGCTTTTTGAGATTTTCAAGGATAAGGGCATTGTCCACGCCAATATACTTTTTGTGCTTTTCGGGATCCATGCACTTGATATCGTACAGGAAAATATCCGTATAAGGCAGCACCTTTTTGAAATTCTCATAAGAGCAGTATCCCGAGGTATCGATATAAACGCTCACGCCCTGCTCCTTTATTTTGCGGCAGAGCTCCGCGATATAATCCATATCGAGGCACATCACCTCACCGCCGGAGAGGGTGACACCGCCGCCGGACTGCTCATAAAAGGGCTTGTCCCTGACGGCCTTTTTTACGAGCTCGTCTATATCATAGGTTTTGCCGCAGATCTCTCTTGCGCCGGCAAGGCAGGCATCCGTGCAGGCACCGCATTTTGTGCAGGCTGCTCTGTCAAAGAGTATCTGTCCGTTTGAAAAGGTATTGCAATGCTCGGGGCAGACCGGGATACATCTGCCGCAGACCGTACATTTGTCATGACGGTAGATGAGCTCAGGCATAAAACGCTGGCTCTCGGGATTGTGGCACCACATGCAGTTCAGCGGGCAGCCCTTGAAGAACAGCGTCGTGCGGATACCGTCTCCGTCATGCGTGGAGTATTTCTGGATGTTGAAAACCACCGGAGTATTCATTCTTGTGGATCCTCTCTCTGATGTATATGCCGTTTCCCGCCGGGGATGCGACCGGCAATTAGACTATAGTCTATATCTGAGTCTATTCTATCATATGTTAAACGCTCGTCAATTAATAAAGCTTTGTATTGCTTTAATTTAATTAAGTCACATCTGCGTCACTTTTTCCTTCCGCCGCCTTCCGGAGAACCGCTTCCGCGTCTTCCAGCCCGTCGTATCCGTAGGCTCTCACCATACTGTCGGTAACAAGCAGACTGAGGCTCTTCCCTTCCGCAGACAGCTGATCGATGAATTTCAGATATTCCCGGAGCGTCTTTACGGAATACGTATGCAGCTCTCCGCGCAGATATGTTTCAAACGATGTACCTCCGTACGGGCTGTCTGCGTCGGATGAGACCGCACGATTCCCCCTTGCGAGCATCGGATATTTCTCACAGTATTCCGAAAACCATTTCACCTCCACGGAGACGATCTTTGCTATCAGTTCCTCCGCTTCCTCCGACGGAGCGGACAGGAGATGCTCTATTTTCGAAAAGGCCTCCGGGGCGGTGTCCTTCATCATCCAGGCATATTTATCGGCCAGAGGATTCCTGTCATCGAGCAATGCTGCATATAGATCGTTCAGATAGCAGTCTACGAGCCTCTCCGGCCACGGTGAAAACTGGCTTTCACGCATTATACGGAAGGTCTTCGGGTCATCCTGACAGCCTGCGCGCCCCCCTTCGTTTTGTACCCTGTCGAAAAACCGCCACTCGAGATCCACGAGTCCTTTTTTCTTATAGCCGATATCCATGATCGCCTCCGGTATTTCTTTTCCGCGCCATTTTGCTCTTTTCAAAGCTCTTTTCTGATCTTCTCCGCGTTTGCCATATGGCTCTTATACGCATTATTTTCTCCGAGCACGCGTTTTTCCTCTTCCGCTGCCTTTTCATAATAAGCCACCGCAGAGGTCCTATCCCCCGTCAGATACTCATACTCCGCCAGGCAGGCGAGTGCTGTGCCGTAATGGATATCATTTTTCCCGGCTTCGCTATCATAATATCCCAGTGCTTCGTCGATACTTTTCTTTGCCTCGTCAAAGCGTCTAAGTCTCAGCAGCGCATAAGCGATATTGATATCACTCGTCGCGACCTCCGCTTCCCTTCCGGGCATTTTCGATACGATCGCCATAGCCCTGTAAAGATAGGTCAGCGCCTTTTCCGGCTCACCACTGTCCTGATATGCACTGCTCATATTATTGTACAGAGAGGCCCTCGTGTAATCATAACGGCGGTCCGGGAGCTCATTCAGTACAGCCTCGGCGTGATGGTACCACGAGAGCGCCTTGCCGCGCTCTCCCGCCATCCTGCAGGCAGTCGCTCCGTTTATCAGTGTGATGGCGTGATATACGGTGGATCTCAGTTCCATCCTGTCAATAAGATCTATCGCGCCCTCCGCGTACTCCACCGCTGCCTCAGGTTTCCCCGTGTTCCTGTAATATCCGTTCGCCTCGTTGAAAAGGCTGAGCAGAGCCATATCGTCGATTTCTTCCTCTGCCTGACGGATGGCAGCCGCCAGAAGATCGCCCACCTGTGCGGTATTTCCTGCAGAATACAACTCGTCTATTTTTCTTAGTATCACATTTACATCCATGTTTTTACCTCCTGAGCGGGAGCATCTTCCATGCGGAGCCGGTCATATGAGCTTCAGAGCTCCGTATACGTCGTCCAAACCTTTTACAGGCTGCCGACCTCCCCCGACAGCATTATATAACAAATATCCGCCGGATGCATATCATAATCAAGAATCGTTATTAAAAACCGCCGGAGTCTCCTCCGGCGGCCACGTCAGCTTTTATCAGGCTGTCATTTCTTGAGTTTTTCGAGATAATCATTCAGCTCGGCATTCCTGATATCCGTTATGAACATATGTCCCGGTGAATGAGTGATCACGATAGGGGGCTTCGCATTCTCTACCGCCGCCTGCGGAGTCACGCCGCAGGGCCAGAAGACGGGGATCTCTCCCTCGTAAATATCGACCGCCTCGCCGTAATCGGGCTTCATTACATCCTTTATTCCGATCTCCGCGGCATCGCCCATATGCACCGGAGCGCCGTGAACATTCGGCATCTGCACGGTGATATCGTATGCGCGGCGTGCATTTTCGGGAGTCATCGGGCGCATACTGCATACCATCGGACCGAAGAAGGGGCCTGCCTTCTGCGTCTGGATGTTCGTCTTGTACATGGGCACGTTCCTGCCCTGCGCGATATGTCTTACCTCGATGCCCTCCTTCATAAGCTTTTCCTCGAAGGAGAAGCTGCAGCCGATCAGGAAACCGACGAAATCATCCTGCCAGTAAGAGGAAGCATCTTTCACCCTTTCACAGAGCACACCGTCGCGGTAAATGAAATACTCGGGGATATCTGTCACGATATTGCCGCCCTCACCCATAGCGTGAGTTAACGGTTCTCCGCGCACGATTTCGAGCACGGGGCAGGGGAAGGGATTGAGCCTGCAAAAGGTCTCAAAATCCGCCGCCCATTCTCCAGGCAGTATCACGAGATTCGCCTGCGCATATCCGGCTGCCATGCCCGCAGTCGGGAAAGTGATCTCCTGTCTGCGGATGCGCTCACGCACCTCGGCAGGCTGCATGTTGACATAAGGAGTGATATCAAAATTTGCCATTGTCTATTCCTCTTTTCAGTTTCTCCGGAGTCCCGTCATGAGACCCGGTAATACGGGATGTATCCCTTTTGCGGAATACGTCCGGTAAAAACATACAGCGGCGCGGGCAAAGAGCCCGCACCGTACACGCTGATGAAAAATTATGCGAAGAGATTCTTCGCACTCTCAACGAATGCCGTCATATTGCGTGCCGCGATGAAGATGAACACGCCGATAACGATGACAGCCAGCACGTTGATGACAGTCTTGTTCTTATATTCGCCCATCAGATTCTTGTCATTGCAGGCAATGAGAAGCAGGATACCCGTGATCGGGAGCAGGATGGCATTGGCCGCCTGTGCGAAAAGGATGATCTCCTGAGGGGAAGCGCCCAGTGTGCAGACAGCGGTTATACCGAAAGCGAGAACTATCATCCAGATCACCTTGAAGCGCGGCTTCTTCAGATCTTCGCCCCAGCCGAGGATACCGGATGAAGCATAGGCTGCTGCAAGAGGAGCGGTGATGGCTGAAGAAAAGCCTGCCGCGAAAAGACCGATACCGAAGATGGTCGTCGCCCATGAGCCGAGCAGCGGCTCGAGTGAACGAGCCATATCGCCGCCGTTCGCTATGGTAAAATCAGGTATGGCCTCCTTGCAGGCCGCAGCGCAGATGATTATCGCGAGAGAGATGAGGCCTCCCAGACCGATGGCGAGGGTGGAGTCAAGGTTCGAGGTCGGGATATCCTCCTCGGGATTGTTCCACTTCTTCGCAGAGGAGGAAGCATGCAGATAGATATTGTAGGGAACGACCGTAGTGCCCATCAGCGCTGCGATCGTCATCCATGCGGGAGTGCTGCCGGATGTAGGGGCTGTGGGAACGAAGAGTCCCTTGAACACGGCGCCCCAGTCGGGTCCGACCGCGATGGCACAGATAAGGAACAGGACACCCATTATCACGACGAGTCCGGTGAGGATCTTTTCGATGTACTTGTTGCTTCCGCTGAAAAGGAGCACGAAGGCGACCACGCCTATGATCAGCGCAAGCACGATCTTTACGGTGTCGTAATTGATCCAGTCCGCGTTTATCGCCTGGATACCGAGAGCGGCACCGGAGACATTGCCGGTCTCATATGCCACATTGCCGATGAATACTGCAGCTATGACGA
>JAZRWL010000163.1:0-2211 GCA_045599685.1 Lachnospiraceae bacterium | reverse complement strand
TCGGTATGGATACCTTCGCCCTCGGTCTTATCAAGGCGGCAGAGCTCATTGAGGACGGTCGTATCGACCAGTTCATCGCTGACCGTTATGCAAGCTACAAGACCGGTATCGGTGCAAAGATTGTTGCCGGTGAGACGAATCTTGCAGAGCTGGCAGCTTACGCGGCAGAGCTTGGCGCTCCGGAGCTTCCCGGCAGCGGCAAGCAGGAGAGACTCGAGAACATCGTCAATCAGGTTCTCTTTGCGTAATCCCTTTTTGTGCAAAACACCCGATCAGGAAAAAACGTCTGATCGGGTGTTTTGACTTATTCGAGAGGCTCCAGCCCTCCGTCACCCGCGATGATCTCGTCAAGTGTCCGCGGGGTATAGTTCATCCACGGCATCATACAGCCGATGTTGATGAAGTTGCCGCGCGAATGCCACTCATACTCGCGGGTATCCTTCAGATCCTGCCTCAACAGCTGCAGGTATTTGTATTCCCTCGTGTTGTGAACGTGACCGTAGAGCATCCAGATGTTCCGGTCGAAATCGTATTTGTGGAACGGAATAGGGTAGTGGCACATGATCACGCGCCGTCCGTCATCCAGGATCTCCTTATAATCAGTGATCTCGTCAAAGTATCGGAGCGTATCCACGCTGAATCTGTCCGGATCGTGGTTCCCGCGAAGGAGCACCTTCCTTCCGGCAAGACGGTTAAGATAATACGTCCAAAGGTTTTTCCTGTAGATGAAATCACCGAGAATATAGACAGTGTCCCGACAGGTGACGCGGCTGTTCCAGTTGGCGATCAGATGCTCATCCATATCGGCTACATTACGGAACGGCCGCCTTTCCCGATCAATGATCTTATCGTGACCGAGATGCATATCCGCTATGTAAAAATTCATCACTCATCCCAACCTTTGTTCTCTATCCGTAAGATACTGCTCAAAAAATTGATACTGTTCGCATGAACGTACTGTGAAAATTCTTTCTTATTGATGAAGTACATCCTGCCCCAGGAGGATATACGAACCCACTCGTCATCAGTCCCCGTGACAATGACAAAATGTGCTCTTGTAGAAGCGGCGCTTGCATAGCTGCCGTCAGAACGCTTCGCATAAAAGGAAGCGTTGTTTTTTTGCCAGAAACGGGGGAAGTTCGGGCCGACAGCCATGATGACCGGGATATCCTGCTCAAGCATCACATCAATACTGCTCCACAATCTCGATTCCCTGACACCCCAGACGGCACGGAAAGGCATTTTGTGCCTAAGGAAAAAAGCATTCATTCCAACTGCAAGGGTGATTCCGTTCATTCCGAAGCGTGGGATCAGCGGGAAATAACGCCGATTCAGCCATCGGAGCCCGTGCTCGTATTCTGTAAGGGAAATCACACCGTCGAGCTGCATTGCACTGAATTCATCTACCTGCCCGCCGCCGTGATATCGGTACAGATACAGCAGAACGTCCAGCGCCGCGACAAGCCCGCATCCGCAGGATGAGATCACAGAGCTGCCCGATCTCATCTGATTCCCTCCGTAGCTTTGACCGAGGCCGGAGGAGACACTTATATAGTTGTGCTTCAGTTCTGCCATGTACACGACCGACCCTTCCTGACAAGTTGATCTTTTGTTTATTATACTTGATTCGGATCGTTCTTTCAATCTTTTTTCAAATAATCTGGAAATAAACGTCCGAAAGTGGTATACTGAACGCTGTGTGAGTTCGTTTTCACTACAGACGGAGGAAAGCGGAAATGACGGAAGAGGTTTCAAAGCTGCAAAAGCGCCGGGCGGAAAATATAATATGGAATGCCGCCGCAAGCTATGACTTCATGCCGGATTTCAGGGTTTACAACAGCGAGGGGCGGGCGGAGCTGTATTGGAACTGCATCATAGGTGCAGCAAGAAGGCACTACGAATACGGGAAGCTTGAGGATGTATTTAAGGTGTTCGATCTGTACGAGGATGCGGCCATGTATGAAGGTCTGCTCTGGCTTGGCCTGGAAAATGCCATTTATCAGAAAGAACTGCCCGCCAGGCCGGCATTGTGCCGACTCAGAGAGAATTATGCCCGAGCCGTCGTTGATATGCTTGGCAACGTGGATGATTCAAGATTCTATGACGCCATGGCGCTGGCGCATTTTCAAAGAGCGCTTGGAAAAGAGCCGCGTTTGAACGCATACGACGAAAAGCTTCTTGACGAGCTGGAGTTCTCCCCGGATATGAGCA
>JAZRWL010000162.1:0-5053 GCA_045599685.1 Lachnospiraceae bacterium | reverse complement strand
TCTCATACCTGACTCCCCCGATCGAAAGGTCGGGATAGATATAAAAACCGCCGTTGTAGCTTCCGCCGTTATAATTATTGCCGACGTAGACTTCATAGCCGTCGAGTCCGAGCTCGGAGTTTATAGTATCGATGATGATCTGGTCAGCCTGTTTTTTAACATCCACACCCTTTAATACAGCGACAGCCTGAAGCGTTCCGCCGTCGTATATCGAGCAGCGCACTTTCACGCCGCCGTCCAGAACGGGGTTCGCACTGCCCGAACTCTCGGAATAATTCGACGCATTCAGGGAGGAGCCGGTCTCTCCGGTCAGAGTGACCCACGCAGAAGCGGTTTCATCATAGTACTCCCATACATAGGAGGGCGTGCCGGTATAATCTGTAGCTGCCGTTATCCTGTACGCTCCATTCGTGTATGAAGGCGTGAGGGTAAGTGAAGGCAGCGACTCATACAGAGCGAAGGCAGTATATATACCAGAAAGGGTCGTAGGATCTGAGCCTCCGAATGACGAATATGCACCGTCCAGCCAGTCCGCAAAGCCCGCCTTGACCTCGCTCAGCATATCGGTGACGGTAAAGGTCGTGGTATATCCATTGTTCTTATCCTTGGTCGCATATACACGGAACTGCGTATCCGGCGTAGCACCGGCGAGCAGACTCGTAAAAGTGATGGTGACAGGATTCTTCTTATTGGCCTTGACTGAAGTCGTAGCTGTCGAGCTGGTGAAGGCATTATCCGAGGCCTGTACCTGGAAGTTCATATCATCCTGCGCACCCTGTGCCGTAACAGTCGCGGCGGTAATGGTACTTCCCGACCAGGTCACTGTTAGGTCGGACACCGTGATAGGCAATGTGCCGCCCGCGGTGACAAGGCCGAAAACGGAGAAATGATCCGTGACCATATCCACGACACCGTTTTCGCTGTGATAATCAGCGTTCATGTCAGTAGCGGTGCTGTTTTCTTCATCCAGATGGTAAACGCCTGAGACAGGGGTGGAGTCAGGCATGATGAAGCTCACCTGTACCTCTCCGGTCGGCTCTATCACCTCATCCCCGCGCCAGAGCGTGACATCAATGAGGATCGTGTCTTCGTAATCGACGCCGTTCTTCTCGAGTTCCGCGGCAAGGAGTTCTTTATCCGCATTATTCTCCAGCAGAGCGGCGGTCATGGTGACCTCGTCGGCGTCGCAGGGAAGTGCGCCATTCGGTACGGTGACCTTTACCTGTATGCCGTTTTCGAGAACCGCGGTGAAGATATTTTCTATTGAAGGATCATCCGGGATCCGTCCGTATCCCATGATCCTCTGATCATCTGCTTCGTAGGTGCGGCGGCGGACGGTATTGCCGGAATTGCCCTCGATGGTACGGATCTCAGCTATCTTTCCGTCCTCGGCGAGTACGACCTCCGCTACGATACCGACATGGTCGGACTTCCGGGTGACCTTCGAAAGATCAGCAAGCTCATTTCCGTCAGCATCGGTATATGTATTCCTGTCAAAGAAGATCAGATCTCCGGGATGCGGCTCATAAGTCCCCGCCACGCGGTAAAGATCGAATTTCTCATTGGAAAGAATCTCTATCCAGTTCTGGCAGTTTGAGCTGATGGGGACAGCATCCGTGGTAACGCCCGCCTTTTCCAGACAGAACGCGCAGAACATGGCGCACCAGTCACCGTAAGGATCGCCGAAATACGCTCCGTATCGGCTGTATCCGCGGGTCTTGCCGTTTTCACCGACCTGATAATTCAGAGCGCTCTCGGTATATCCGAGCTGAGTCCCGGCGATAGCGAGGGCGTCCTCGCGCCAGGTGCCGGTAAGCTTCGCCGCCGAGATCGAGCGGTCCCATACTTCCGCCGTCTCGACATCCGCCTCAGGATTCGAATAACACTGGAGAGTATGCTCATGCAGCTGCTTCGTGCAGGTGAGCTTCCGCTCTGCGGTATAGCAGGAGTCATCGTGTACGTGAGGCTCTTTATTCTCGGTCAGGCTGCAGACCAGTTCCTTCGTGACATTATAGCAGGCGTCAGAATGCTTATGGGCCTTTGCTTCTTCCTTTCCGCAGACAATGACATCCTCCGTTGTATAGCAGGAAGCATCATGCGTGTGCGGCTCGCACTCTTTCTGTCCGCATACAAGGGTCCTTTCATTCGAATAACAGGTCTCGCCGTGCGTATGGCCTGTACTTTCTTCTTTTTCGCAAACGAGGATACTATTTACGGTATAGCATGAGTCATCATGCTCGTGCTCGGGATCTTCATTCGTACAGACAAGTACCTTTTCATTCTCAAAGCAGGAATCATCATGCTCATGACCCTCACATTCCTCCAGCGGGCAGGTGAGCACACGGTTGTATTCATAGCAGCCGTCAGAATGACTGTGACCGGCAGTTTCTTTCAATCCGCAGGTAAGCTCCTGTCTGCTTTCGTAACAGGAAGCATCATGAGTGTGACCGTTGCTTTCCTCCAGCCCGCAGATAAGTTCACGATGGTCTTCGTAACAAGAGTCGTCATGGACATGACCTTCTGTGGGAAGAGTGCAGGTAAGCGTCTTAACTTCCTGATAGCACTTATCGGTATGAGCTTCCTCATACCCGCAGTATACTTCGGGCTCGAGTGTAGCCGCCGGGAAAGTCAGGGCGGAGGTAGTGGACATCACCACCACGGCAGACAGCCCGGCAGTGATCCTCAGCCAGAACTTCCGCCTTTTGCGCTCCTTTGAATACTTTCTCACGTTTTTTTCAATATCTATTGCCATTATTGCTCCCATGTACACAGACACATTTTTAATAAATGAAGAGTAAAACCTCACGGTACCGGTCCTGAAAGGGACTTTCCCAAAAACCGTCAATTCAGTTCTCTTGCTAAGGCATAAGCCTAATATAGCAAATACTGAACATTCCGTTTAATCATATCACGTCTCTTAATAATGGCAATATTTTATATGGTTATCAATTTCTGAACTAAATAAAATTTTTATTATTGTTTTATTTCCGGTTTGTGTAAAGTTTGTTTTAGTCCGCGGCGGGGTCTTCAGTGCACCGGACTTCATCACCGCGGTTTCCCGCTTTTCCCCGCGAGCGTGTAATCGAACAGTAAAAAACCCGGGCGTACCCGGGTTCTTTCAGACCATTTCATTTAATAATTATCTGTTGCTTATATCTTCGATGATCTCCTGAGTCGTGCTCGAAGCTTCCTTTCCTACCTCGGAGGTGTGCTCCGTGATACAGGGATCCTCCATCACGGTAGTCTCCGTCTTTGCCTTTCCGGAGGGAGCTGTAGTATGGACGAGATCCAGGGCCTCCGCCTTGACTCCATCTGAGATCAATGCGCCGGCTACGTCAGTGGGGATGAATATCTTCGTCGCCTGTCCGTCGGCGATATCCTTCATCGCCTCAATACGGCGGAGATTCAGCACGCTGTTTGATATCTGAGTAGAGGAAAGCTTTTTCAGGCCCTCCGCCTCAGCCTCGTATACGAGCAGAATGGATTTCGCGCGTCCCTCTGCGAGAGCTATCTGAGCGTCCTTTTCGGCTTCGGCTGCCATTACCTTTGCTTCCTTGTCACCCTTTGCCCTTGCGACTACAGCTTCCTGATGAGCCTGTGCCTCGAGCACTGTCTGGCGGCGCTCACGCTCTGCGCGCATCTGCTTCGTCATGACCGCTTCGATCTCCTCGGGAGGGTTGATGTTCTTGATCTCGACACGTGTGACCTTGATGCCCCAGGCGTCGGTCGCCTCATCGAGGACTGCTTCCATTTTTGAATTGATGGACTCTCTCGAGGTAAGTGTCTGGTCGAGCTCCATTTCGCCGATGATCGAACGAAGAGTGGTAGCTGCGAGGTTCTGCAGACCGGTGATGGGATTTTCTATTCCGTAGATATAGAGCTTCGGATCGAAGACCTTTGCATATACGACGGAGTCGATCTGCATCGTGACGTTATCCTTTGTTATAACTGCCTGCGGCGGGAAATCGTATACCTGCTCCTTCAGCGACACTCTGGCGGCGACGCGCTCGATGAGCGGCATCTTCAGGTACAGACCTGCCTGCCTGACTCCGGAAAACTTGCCCAGTCGCTCGATCACATCGCACTTCGCCTGAGGCACGACGCGGATATTTCTGACTACGAACGCCAGCGCAAGGACTACAAGGACTACAATAAGTGTGATTACTGCTGTTTCTCCCATAAAAATACTCCTGTTTTATTTATTTTTCCCGCCTGCTCCGGCAATAAGGCTCACACCCAGCTGAAACATGGCAAGTGTAGCATAATAAATACAGACTGCGCTCTCCGGCTTTTCATAATACGGCTCCACGAGGTCTATCCAGCGGTCAAAGACACCTGCGCTGAAAAGCTCCATGCCCTCGCGATTCATGCGCAGCCGCTCCTTTACGTGTCTTTCGGCGAGCTGCCACGGATCCATGCTTATGACGGTATCCACATAAGCGTCGGTGAGTGCCAGCGGATCCGAAGCATAAAGCGAGGCAAAGAGCACTCCGCACTGCAGGCAGGAGCTGCAGACGGTATAATAATAGCCCGTCGGATCAGCAGCGAAGCCGGCTGCCAGCGCCGCGTCGCCGTAATAGGAGGTGACCGCCTTTTCGCCCATCGGCATGAGGTCGGGCGCGTATATCACGCCTCTTTTCGCAAGCCCTGCCTCCGCTGCGCAGGCGTGGAATTCCTCCAGACACTGTGAATAAAACAATCCTGCATCCATATATCTTCTTCCCAAGCCCCGGATCCCCACGTCACGCCGTTCCGGCATCAAACATCCGGCTCACGGCACGGCTTTTCGCAATCGAGTAGGAGAAGCCCTGCTCCTCTTACTCGATTTGCTGCATTCGCACATCTCGCAGCAAGCTGCTCGATGTACTTGGCGATCAAATGTCGGCGTAAACAAGCTTACGCCGCCGCATGACCGCCTTATCGCACAAAAGGAGGAACAACATTCCTGCTGCTCCCCCTTATTGACCGGTCACTTATCTTTTCAGAATATCCGGAATGTTGACCAGGTGTTCAGAGGTCTTGCCGTCAGAATCCTTCGCGGAGGTAACCGTCT
>JAZRWL010000161.1:0-6421 GCA_045599685.1 Lachnospiraceae bacterium | reverse complement strand
GCGGCACTGCTCTTCATGCCCACCTACGCCGAGGAAATGGATTCCGCCTCGATAAAAATAATCAATCAGTTCCCTCACAATATCGAAAAAGGACTTATCTCCTCTCCCGCACAGGTCATCCTTATCGACGGCGTTACGGGTTATATCTCAGCTGTACTGGACGGAAATTATATCACGCAGCTGCGCACCGGCGCTTCGTCCGGCGCGGCCTTTGACCTGCTGGCAAAAAAAGACTGCCGCAAGGGCGCTCTCATAGGCACCGGCGGCCAGGCCCCGACCCAGCTCGAAGCGATGCTCACCGTGCGGAAGCTCGAGGAAGTAGCGGTCTATGATATAGATCCGGACCGGACCGCCGCCTTCGCGGAAAAGATGAATGCCGAGCTCAGACACCTCGGTGCAAGGATAAAAGCCGTGGCTTCATCGGATGAAGCGATAACCGATGCAGATCTCATCATTACCGTCACGCCCTCCACCAAGCCCGTTTTCGACGCGAAAAAGGTGAAAAACGGCGCTACCGTAAGCTGTGTCGGCGCTTATCAGTATCATATGCAGGAGCTGGATCCGGCTCTCCTGCCCCGCGCATCAAAGATATTCTGCGATCTGAGGTCTGCGGTGCTGTCCGAATCCGGCGATATTTTACAGCCGCTGGATCAGGGAATTATCACCGAGGCCAACCTCTCGGGTGATCTCGGCGACCTCGTCGCCGGACACATCACCGGACGCGAAAACGACGATGAGATCATAATTTATGAGACTGTCGGCATCGGCGCCCAGGATCTCGTGACCGCAAGGAAAATATATGACAGAGCGGTAGAAATGGGGATAGGGACAAAGTGGGGGTAAAGGACTCGTAATAATAATGACCTCCGTCTGATATTTACGCTATCCCTCTCATATCTTCCCCGACAGCGCCAGTATCGCGACGATCAGCGTGGCGATCACGAAAAGTGAAATGATCGTGGTAACGAGCGAGATCTTTTTCTTCGCGGGAGCCGTCGAAGGCGGGAGCACGCCGCTCTTTCGCAGGGCAGTCACGACGGGCTTGTACAGGAGGGCGGTGAAAGCCGCGTTCAGGCCGCCCTTGACTGCGTTAAAGGGAAGGAAAACGGTCGGGAGCATCGCGGCGACCTGGTCGCGCGGGAAGCCCATGTATATAGGGGTAAATACATAATTCCATATAATCATCACGGCGATCATAGCAGCCACACCGGCGATGAGTCCGACCACCGAGCCCTTGAGCGTGCGGTGCTTTTTGTAAATGAGCGCCGCAGTGCAGGCAAAGCTGCAGGTCGAGATCAGGTTCATCAGAGCACCGATCCAGCCGGTATCGCTCACGGTGAACATTTCCACGAAGGATACCACGAGAGAGATCACGAAGGCCTCGACCGGACCGTACATAAAGCCCGCGATAGTAATTATCACGTCCTTCGGCTCATAGCTCAGAAACAGGACTACCGGTATCTTGATGATCACCATCACCAGATACGCAAGTGCCGCCATCATAGCCAGCGTCACGACCTTTTTTGTGTTCAGTGTTTTCATTTTTTCCTCCTTCTGATCTCAGGAGTCATGATCCTCTGCCGCACAGATGCAAACAAAAACGCCCGGAAAAATCCCGGGCGTAAATCACAGAAAATCACTCGTCTTCTCTCATCCAGACTATACTGTCGGTACCGGGATCTCACCGGTTCGGCCGCCGTGGCGGTTCGCAGACTTTACTGCCGGTGGGGAATTTCGCCCCGCCCTGAAGATCACTCATATTATAGCATCCGTCAGGCATTAGTCAACGCCTGATACGGGCTTTTATTTATCATAATCACCCAGCATGAAGCTGCCGATCCAGTTTCCTTTTGAGTCGATCAGGCCGGCCTCGCCCCCGCGTATCACCGCGATGGCGCGTTCATCAGCAGTACCGTAGGCCTCGGCTCTGTGCATGATGATCTTTCCGCTGGTATCGCAGAGATCATATACATCACATTGCTCCACGGGATCGGTACTGACGAGGCAGCCGACACTGTCCGTGACATACCGGTATGAGGAATAGGCGTCGGGAATGAATTCCTTAAGCTTCGCGTCGAGCTGCAGGCTCTTTTTCGCGGTCTCGCCGGAATCCTTTTCGAAATATGTCACATGAAGTCCGTCTCTGTCAGCCTCGAAATAATTCAGTCCCTTAATCTTCACGGACGCGAGCTCGCTGCCGTCACCGTCCAGCGCGAAAAGTACATCGTCCTTTGAAGCGTATATCACATCAAAGGGCTTTTTCTTGTCCCTGTCAAAGCTCACGCATAAATGATCGTAAGGGCCGAACTGCTTTTCCCCACTCATATCGCGGACATACCATTTTTTATTGTCCGCGGTTATCATCCGCTGCCCATCAAGAGCCTTTACGGAGCCATTTATCTCGCAGAGGAGCTCATAACCGTTCAGATCATAGACTTTACTGTGGTACCTGTAATCGTCATCCTCCCATTCCCAGACGAGGAAGCCGCCGTTTTCATCGCAATCATATACACAGGGGAAGGCTTTTGCGCTGCCGTCCGCCTTTTCAAAGGCTCCGTCAGTGTACTTCAATAATATCCTGTCGTCCGTATTGTGTCCGACGATATATTCTCTGTATACCTCAGGCCATTTGCACTGCAGATCATCAGCGCATTCGGCTATCACGGCTCCGTCAGGATCTATTATGCATGAAAGCTCACATTCACCGTCCTGTACGAGCACGGTATCTCCATTTAATTTTATGAGAGCGGTGAAGCCCTCCAGCTTTTTTTCTCCCGTCGCGGGGTCTCAGAGATAATTCAGGCCCTTTCCGGATTCTACTGCAACGAGCGTACCGAGGCTGCAATAATATCCGTACTCGCTCTCCATCAGCACGTTTCCGTCCGCATCGACGAGCAGGACGGAGGTCCAGAGCGTCTGCTTCTTCCCGTCCTCCGCGGGCATTTTCTCTCCGCCAGTGACGATACCGCTGTCAAAGGTCTCCCTCGCCGCCTCATCATCAAAATCATATATGTAATAATAACGCGGCTCGCCGCCGGTAACATCCTCTACCGGCCACGCGATCGCCGAGCGCTGCAGCTGATTTCCTTCGCTGTCGATATAATATTCGATCCCTGTCTCGTATTCGCCTTCATACCCGGTCCCGAAAAAGACCTGATATACCTTTCCGAAATAATACTCCTGCGCCTTTTCCTCATCCGCAGCCGGTGTCGTTTCTTCCGGCTCTGCGGCGGTATTATCCTCCGGAACGGTCTCCGCTTCGGTCTCCCTTGTCTCAGGCTCGCTCTTCGTTTCGGTAACGGCGACCGACTCGACTTCTACCTCTTTCTCCTGACCGCAGCCCGCCAGAAAAAGCATAACGAAAACCAACAGTATAGCAACCGATCTGATCTTCATGATATATCTCCTTCACATCGGGTCGTTTACTATATTGTCGAAAAACAAAGATAAATACTACAGAGGGTTTTACGCTTTTTTCTGCGTCTTGATCGTAGCGGCGAAGGCGCTGTTTGCGAGACCGAGCACAGCCGAAAGAATGAACAGGGTCTCGACGCCGAGTGCCTTCCAGATCCAGCCTCCGAAGAGGGCGATCAGGATCGTGATAAGATGATTCACCGAAAGGCCGGTCGATATGGTGGCTCGCATCTCCTCATTATTGTCGGAAAGATCCATGACATATACATTCGAGGCCATCGACGCGAGCGAGATCACCGAATCGAGCACATAGTTTACACAGCAGATGATGAAGGCCGCATCCATCGAGAAGAAATGATGTGCAAAGCCGTAAAAGAAGCACACGATCACGAGGATCAGCGTATCTCCGACCATGATCGGCTTGTACCCGACGCGGTCGATAAGGCGTCCCACATAAGGCGAAGCGAAAAAGCAGACTATAGCCGAGATCGCGAAAAGCAGGCTGATCGTTGATGCGCTCGCACCGTAGAAAAGTATCAGCACATACGGACCGAAGGTAAAGAATACCTGCTTCCTCGCACCGTAAAAGACCTCCAGCCAGTAATATTTCATGTATTTCTTGTGGAAATAAAAGCGTCTCTTCGTGGGATCCTGAACGCTCTTTTCATTGAGTCTGAACGCAAAGATCACGCCGACGGCGGTGATCGCCGTCGCTATCCAGAAAAAGGTATTGTAAGCGGAAACACCGCTGAAAGCCGAAAATGCCGCAATTATCACTATATATCCGGCCAACGTTCCTATCTGATTCGCCGAACCGAGGATCCCGAGAGATTTTCCGCCGTTCCCCTGTCTGGAATACTGCAGCGCTATCGTGCTGCGCATTCCGAACTGGATATGATCGCCGAGTGAAAGGATACATACCGCGACAGTCACGAGTACGCGGCTGGGCGGCAGGACGGCGTGGAGGCCCATACCGATGATGGCTATGATCGAGCCGGTCTTGTATATGGTCTCGGCGGAAAGGGTATAAAACACCGCGAGGATGAACACGAGCAGGAGACCCGGCATCTCACGGAAAAACTCCGACACGCCGCGGTCAAACTCGCCCATCTGTACGATCTCGGCGAGATAATTGTCTATGACGCCTTTGTAAAGACCGTAGCCCAGTCCGAATACCACTACTGACACCAGAAACGCTCTGTACTTTGTCTCCGACCTGAAGCTCTGCTCCAGCCATGTCCACAGTTTTTTCATTGCGGTACCGATGCGCGCGGGATCCGCGCGCACTCCTTTCTTGTTGTCAGGGTACGATGCCTGCCCGACCCATTATATCATCGAAGCTTCGAGAATGATATGTATTTTTCTCATCGGTGCAGGATACATTCAGCAAGGTTTTCTCCCGCATATCTGAGCGTCATTTCAAAATCCTTCTCTCCGGCAAGCATTTTTTCGAGGAAGCACCGGTCGCCCTGCCACATCGGCAGCTGCAGCATATTTTCCGACTTTATGAAGTGCAGCTCGCCCTCATCGCAGTCCGGAAGACTCATGCCATCTTCTTCGCCGATCTCAGCAATATAAAGATACATATCCTCCGCGCCCCATTCATCCGAGATGAAATGTATCAGCGCTATCTGTTCGTATCGCGCAGGCGTAAGTCCCGTTTCCTCACGCATTTCTCTGACGAAGCACTCATCCATGCTCTCTCCCGGCTCGCGCATTCCGCCGATACCTACCCATTTTCCGCCGTTTTCGTCATTTTTCTTTTTGTTGCGGAACAAAAGCAGGTATTCTTCCCCTCTTTTTATGTATCCCAGCGTAGTCTCCCTCATTCTGTGCCTCCTCCGCAGGGAACAAGGACATTGCGGTGGATGCCATCGGCCTGCTCCATTATACGAACGAGTCTGCGCACCGCCTCCGCGAGAGGGAAGCCCATGACATTGAAATAATCGCCCTCTATGCTCTCGATGAGCACAGAACCGCGCCCCTGGATACCGTAGGCGCCCGCCTTGTCAAAGGGCTCGCCTGTCGCGATATAAGCCTCGATATCCTCATCCGACAGTTCATAAAAACGCACCTTCGTAGACTGGACGAAGCTTTCCGTACCTCCGCGATGCCTGATCGTAACACCGGTATGTACAGTGTTCACTTTTCCGGAAAGCAACCTCAGCATACGGTGCGCAGCCTCAGCATCCCCCGGCTTTCCGAGCGTCTGCCCGTCTATTTCCACGACGGTGTCGGCGCCTATCACGATGTCCTCAGGATGATGCGAATATACATCCTCCGCCTTTTGCAGGGACAGCGCGACAGGTATCTGAGATATAGGGACGCCCTCCGGCATGACCTCCTCCACCTGTGACGGGATACAGGTGAAATCCACCTCCGCCATTCGCAGGAGCTCCTGCCTGCGCGGTGATTTTGACGCTAATATAAGCATTTTACGCCTCCGCTCTCCAATACTGCTCATGTTTTGCTTTTTATACAAAAGCTGTTTCACAGTATATCACAAAATGAACCGGCATCGCGACAAAAAACCTGCTCTGTCCGGCAGCGGACAGGTTTGAAAAAGCGGGCATACCGAAGACCAAGCTTCGATATGCCCGCTGCCGTTACTCTATAATGAATCTGTTCCCGATCAGTTAAAATCCTGCTCGGTCCTCTGGATGATCTCGTCCTTGAGCTTTTCATCCAGATTGTTGAAGTAATCGCTGTATCCGGCTACACGAACGATAAGATCGTTGTACTCGTCGGGTCTCTTCTTGGCATCTTCCAGAGTCGCACGGCTGACGACGTTGAACTGTACATGATGTCCCCACATACCGAAGTAGGTACGGATAAGGGCTGCAAGATTGTCGATACCCTTCTGTCCCGCGAGAGCCTGAGGGGTGAACTTCTGGTTCAGCAGGCAGCCGCCGGTATGACGCTGATCCATCTTCGCGCAGGAGGTGATGACGGAGGTAGGTCCGTTCGTATCGCTGCCCTTGGTAGGGGAGATACCGTCTGCCAGAGG
>JAZRWL010000160.1:0-2494 GCA_045599685.1 Lachnospiraceae bacterium | reverse complement strand
TATCCCGATATAACGGGGATATACCTGCTTTTTCAATCACATACCGGAGAGACCGGCACGTTATCAGTTCTTGAAATCTACGGTCGCGTTTCCGTTTTCGTCGTACTTGACCGTATCCTTGTCCAGATACAGAGAATCGAGCTCGGCGAGATAGGCTTCCTTTGAAGCATAAGGTGAGTCGAATGCATCGATTATCCTTTTCGCCTCGGCGGCGTCATTTGAAAGGAGAGCGTCGGCACAAAGAAGCTGGACCTTTGCTGAGCCGAGAGTGATATTCTCGGTATCGGTTATCTGATAATCGATACCGTGACCGGTGCCGGAAGCGCCTGCGGCATAGATGTGGATACCGGGCATGATGAGAGAGATATCACCGAAGTCGGTCGAGCCGGTGCCCCACTTGTTGTAGTCAAAGCCTACCTTTTCCGCACCTACGAGATCGCAGCAGACCTTTTCGGCGAGGTGTAGGAAATTGACATCGTTGTTGAGCGGTGAATAGCCGGGACGGTCGGCGAGCTCAAGACCTGCGCCCATTGCCAGGGCACCGCCGGTCAGAGCACGGTTCACCTTGATATTCTCGCGCTTTATGGCCTCGACCGTACCGCCGCGTACGAAGGACTCGATCTTCATCTCGTCGGGGATGATATTGACGGCGCAGTTCACACCCTTCATGATCGGGTGGAAGCGGACGGTATCAGCTTCTTTGAAGGTCTCACGCAGGTCATTGCAGGCCTGGAGGCCGAGCATTGCCGCATACTGAGCATTGATGCCCTTGTCGGGAGCACCGCCTGCATGTGAGGATTTGCCCTTGTAGGTGATATTCTTTGCGATGCAGCCGTTGCTGCCCTTGGTAGCGGTGAAATTGAATTCGGTGCTTACAGTGCCGTGGATCATCATTGCGATGTCAACGCCGTCCAGATAGCCGCGGTAAATGAACTCTACCTTGCCGCCCATGTAGTTGATGAGACCCTTCTTGCGGAGCTCCTCACGGAAGCCGAGCTGGATCATCTCCTCGGCGGGCACCATCATCAGACGGATCTTTCCGCAGAGACCGTCGAGAGCGCCGGGCTCCTTCAGGGCTGCAGCGATAGCGAGAAGAGCGGCCCCCTGTGCGTGATGACCGCAGCTGTGAGCCATGCCGTTCACGGATTCGGGATGATTGGCGATATCGAGAGCGTCGAGCTCAGCCATGAGGCAGAATGTAGGGCCGGGTTTTCCGGTGTCAAGGTCGGTGTAGAAGCCGGGGATCTTTCCGAAGTTCGGATCCTTATCGGCGCGCACGAGCTTGTAGCCCAGCGCTTCGTATTTTTCGATAAGATATTCATTGGCTTCCCATTCGGTATAGCCTGTCTGAGGATGAGCCCACAGCCAGCGCTCTGCGGCGAATACGAGCTCACGCTGCTTGTCGACATTGGCGACGATGGTTTCCTGTCTCTTGTTCATTGTCCTTCCTCCTGTCAGTTTGCTTTCGTTTCACAGTATATGCAGCGGTAGGTTTTGGACTCCCTGTCGGTGAGTCTGAAAATATGGTCCAGCTCCTGCTCGCTGCCCGTGATACATCTCGGATTCTTACATTTTATCACATTGGTGAGTGTCTCGGGAAGCTCAATATTTTTCTTTTCGACGAGTATTCCGTCGCGGATGATATTTACCGTAGCATCAGGAGCGACATAGCCGATCACGTCAAAATTCACGGGTATGTCGGCGTCGATCTTTATTATGTCCTTTTTCCCCATCCTGCGGCTCGAAACATTCTTGATAAGAGCCACTGACACGTCGGTATCCTCGAGCCCGAGCAGTGAATAGATCTTCATGCCTGAACCGGCGGGGATGTGGTCGATTACTACGCCTGTCTGTATAGGATCGATTCTCATAAGGTACCGGCCTCCTTCAAGAGCTTCAGTATGAGTGCCATGCGGATGTATTTGCCGTTCAGTACCTGCTTGAAATAGCAGGCCCTGGGGTCTTCATCCACCTTTACGCTGATCTCGTTCACACGGGGCAGTGGGTGCATTATCGAGAGGGAATCCTTCGCGACGCGCAGCTTGTCGGGAGTGAGGATGTAGCTGTCCTTCAGACGCAGATAATCCTCCTCGTTGAAAAAGCGCTCGCGCTGTACTCTCGTCATGTAAAGCACATCGAGGTCATTTATCACTTCCATCAGGTCCTCGGTCTGCACATAGGGGATTTTCTTTGCCTTCAGCGCCTCGGCTTTCACATAGCTCGGAAGCTTCAGCTCGATGGGGCTGATAAGGACGACCCTGATATTGCTGTAGCGGGAGAGTGCATTGATTAATGAATGGACGGTGCGCCCGAATTTCAGATCGCCGCAGAAGCCGACGGTGAGGCCGTCGAAGCTGCCTTTTTCACGGTGGATCGTGAGAAGATCAGCCAGAGTCTGAGTGGGATGGCAGTGCCCGCCGTCACCTGCGTTTATTACGGGGACGGAAGCGCTCTGCGCTGCGACATAGGCCGCGCCCTCTTTCGGATGACGCAT
>JAZRWL010000159.1:0-3986 GCA_045599685.1 Lachnospiraceae bacterium | reverse complement strand
GGCGGATCAGCTCCTCGGCGTAAAATGCGGCGTATTCTCTTCTGCCGCCGTATTTGAACATATACATTGATCTGCGTGCCGGATCGTCGTACTCCATCAGCGCGATCCCGCCGTCGGGTCTGTCCGGGTGCTTTTCGCAGTCGGCACAGTATCTGCCCTCCCGCGTAAGTTCCTTTCCGCAGGCAGCGCAGGTATTTCCCTCTATATATGAAAAGCCGTCAGCGCAGTCTTCACATATGAACGCTCCGCGCGGACGCACCGCATCGTGACAGTACGGACACCGTCTCGGATAGACCGCATCCATGAGCGCCGCCGCTATTCCTCCCATTCTCTGATCTCCTTCAGCATATCACACAGTCCCGAATATCTCTTCTGCGTCTCATCGTTCGCCGCCATCGAAAGAAAGGTCTCGGGCATCCCGACGACACACACACAGCGCTTTGCCCTCGTGACAGCCGTATAAATCAGATTGCGGTTCATGAGCGGCTTCGGCCCGGAAATAAGCGGTATCACGACCGCCGGATACTCGCTTCCCTGCGACTTGTGGACCGTTATGGCATAGGCGAGCTCCATCTCATCGGTCTCCTTGAACGTATATACCGCGAGCTTTTCATCGTCGAATTCGACAGTGACCTCCTCAGCGAAGTGATTGATCTCCCTGATGATACCGATATCGCCGTTGAACACGCCCGCACCGTGGTCGATCACGAAGCCATCCCTGTTCTTTACATCCCACTCGCGCTGATAATTGTTGCGTATCTGCATCACCTTATCGCCCTCGCGCAGGACACCGGCCGCGCCCAGGAGCTCCTTTTTCGTCTTATGAGGCGGATTGATCGCCTGCTGTAGGACGACATTTAGATTTTCCACTCCGAGAGCGCCCTTTCGCATCGGCGTCAGTACCTGCAGCTGCATCGGATTCACGTTAAGATAAGATGGCAGCTTCTCCGTCAGCAGCGTACAGGTGGCTCCGAGAGCGTGTCCCGTATCATTACGCCTGATAAACAGAAAATCCCGGCTCTTTTTTTCGGTGTCCACCGGCTCGCCCCGATAGATCCTGTGGGCATTCAGCACGATATCCCCGGCCTCCTCCTGTCTGAAGATTCGGTCGAGTGTGACCACCTCAAAGGCCCCCGAGGCTATGATATCCGCCAGCACATTGCCGGGGCCTACGGAGGGCAGCTGGTTCACATCTCCGACCAGAATCAGCCTCGCCCAGGGCGGGACCGCCTTTAACAGCGCGTCCATGAGGAAAATATCGACCATCGAGGCCTCATCTATTATCACGACGTCGGACTCCAAAAGATTCGCCTCGTTCTTTTCAAAATGCACCGAGGCATCGTCGCCCTCCGGACTCCCCATGAATTCCAGCAGCCTGTGTATCGTCATCGCGTCGTGGCCCGTAGCCTCCGCCATACGCTTTGCGGCGCGTCCCGTAGGCGCAGCCAGCTTCAGCGAGAGCCCCTGTGCCTCAAAGATCCTTATTATCGCGTTAATAGTGGTGGTCTTTCCGGTACCGGGGCCTCCCGTTATCACGGTCACACCGCCGGTAAGAGCCGACCGCACGGCACTCGTCTGCTTTTCGTCGGGCTCGAGTCCGGATTCGCCGATCACGGACTCTATCCGTGCGTCATCGACGTTCACACCGTCCTTGCGAGTGGTGTTAAGTACCTGCAGCATAGACGCGACGCTTCTTTCCATATAATAATAGACTGCAGCATAAGCCCGGGTCTCATCACCGAGCTTCTGCAGCACTATTTTTTTGTCTAATACGAGATCTGTGATATGCTTGTCCATGAGACCAGAGCTTACCTCGAGCAGCCTTTCGGCCTCCTCCAGAAGCAGCTCCATCGGAAGATAGACATGACCGTGCGCCACCGCTGAGAGCAGCACGTAATATATACCCGATCTTATACGAAAATCGGAATCATAAGCGATACCGGCCCTTCCGGCTATCTCATCGGCGATGCGAAAGCCGACGCCAGGGATGTCATCAGCGATCCGGTATGGGTTGGTCTCTATGATAGTATAAAGCTCCGGGCCGTAGGTATCGTATATCTTCGCAGCCAGTGCGAAGGAGATGCCCTTTCCCTGCAAAAACATCATCGCCTGCCTGAGCTCGCGCTTTTCGGCGACCTGCTCCGCGATCAGGGCGGCGCCGCGCGGACTGATGCCTTTTATTTCGGAAAGTCTCTCCGGCTCCTCGTCCAGAATACGCAGCGTATCCTTTTTGAAACGCTTTACGATACGGGCGGCCATAGCCTTCCCGATGCCCTTTATCTGGCCGAAGGAAAGGTATCTTTCGATCGCGTCCAGCTCCTCCGGCTCGGTAATGGAAAAGGTCTTTACTGTGAACTGCTCCCCGTAGGCGGGATGCTCGACGAATTCGCCTTCCGCCTCGAGAGACTCGCCCTCGATCAGATTTCCGAGATTTCCGGTAAGAGTGAACGACTCGCCGTCGGACACGAGCTCAAGCACCGTATAACCGTTGGCGGGGTTGCTGTAGATTACATGATCGATATAGCCTTTGAGAAAAGCCATTTTTAATATTAATAATCCTCTCGGGCCTTATTATTGAAGGTCTCGATGAACTTGCCCGTTCCGATAGCGACTACATTCGTGGCATCCTCTGCCACTATGGCATTGATGCCGGTCTTTTCCTCGAGGAGCTCATCCAGTCCTCCCAGGAGGCTGCCGCCGCCGGTCATTACGATCCCTCGCTCGTATATATCCGCCGCGAGCTCCGGGGGAGTACGCTCAAGGGCATTGTGGACTGCCTCGACGACCTTGCTGATAGGCTCAGTGAGCGCCTCCATGATCTCATCCGAGGAGACTGACACCGTCTTCGGCAGACCGGTTACGAGATTGCGGCCGCGGACGTCCATGGTGAGTATCTCGGGACGCGGATATGCGCAGCCGATATTGATCTTCAGCTCCTCCGCGGTACGTTCACCGATGAGCAGACTGTGTTTTTTTCTGATATAGCGCACTATCGCGTCGTCAAAATCATCGCCTGCGCACTTGACCGAACTGCTGACTACCGCGCCGCCCAGGGAAATGATCGCGATATCCGTCGTTCCGCCGCCGATATCCACTATCATATTGCCGTAGGGCTTCGTGATATCTATGCCTGCGCCGATCGCAGCCGCGACGGGCTCCTCGATGATGCTCACCTCACGCGCTCCCGCCTGATATGTTGCATCTTCGACAGCCTTTTTCTCGACCTCAGTGGCGCCGCTCGGAATGCAGACGGCCACACGCGGCTTTCTCAGCGTGCGCTTTCCCATTGCCTTTTTGATGAAATATTTTAACATCCGCTCCGTCAGATCGTAATCCGAAATCACGCCCTGCTTCAACGGCCTTATCGCAACGATATTCCCGGGAGTGCGGCCTATCATCTTGCGGGCCTCCTCACCGATCTCGCAGATCTCATTCGTATCCCTGTCAAAGGCCACGACCGACGGTTCCTTTAACACGATACCCTTTCCTTTGATATATACGAGCACGCTCGAAGTGCCGAGATCTATTCCTATATCCATTGAGAGCATATTATTGTCCTCCAAAAACAAAAAATCGCATAATCGATATTATTATACTGATTAATATGACGGCGTTCAATCTGATTTTTCCCATCGGCATCAAATTAATAAAAATGTAAGAGAATATGTTTTTATCACCTTCCGAAAAGCATTTCAGGACCTTTTTCTTCCCACCATTTACAAAGTTTGCCTTAAAATTCAGTATTTTACCCCCACTTTTGACGAAATTACTTGCAATTTATTCTGATTGTGATATTATATCCCGGTGATTATGAACAGCAAATTCCTAAAAACAATAATTACGATCATTCTCGCCGTATGTGTACTTGCAGGGGCCGCAGTCCCCTCGTTCGCGCAGGAGCAGTCTGCCGTGCTCGATCTTACTGGCATAGACGGACGCACCGATCCTCCTGACGTAGATGCACCGGCGACGATCCTTATGGAGGC
>JAZRWL010000158.1:0-2271 GCA_045599685.1 Lachnospiraceae bacterium | reverse complement strand
AAGAAATATGAGCTGTTTGTAAACGGTGTTCCCGCGATGACCGAGGAAAAGAACGGATATCTTTATATCGCTGACTGCCTGAAGGCCGGTGATACCGTGACCTACGAGATCGCTCTTTCCGCCCGCAGGGTATATGCGGATCCGAGGGTACGCGCCGATGCAGGCTGTGTCGCGATCATGCGCGGCCCCGTCGTATATTGCTTCGAGGGCGTGGACAACGGCGATTATCTGCAGCAGCTGCGCCTGCCGAGAGAGTCGGAGATCAGGGTGCTGCCCTATGACTCCGGGCTTCTGGAGGGCATCGTGCCGCTGGAGATGGACGGCATGAGACAGAAGGCGGCCGACAGTCTGTACTCGGAGGAGCCTACCGAAGAGGAGCCGGTGGTGCTGAGGGCGATCCCCTATTATGCCTGGAGCAACCGCGGCTGCAACCAGATGAGGGTCTGGATCAGAGAGCGGTAAGGCAGTACGGCGCACGTTTCGAAATAGTATTAATGCGGAAGCGGAGGAAAGAAGAATGCTTGAATTTCGTTATGATACGCAGCTTTTGATAGAGGGCGAGGGCCTGAACGAGGACGCGATCACCGATTATATCACGGCCAATCTGAAGGGTGACTGCCTGCTCGCGGTCGGAGATGAGGATATGATAAAGATCCATTTCCATACCAATGAGCCCTGGGATCTGTTAGAGTACGCGGCCGGTCTGGGCGAGATCTACGATATCGTCGTGGAGGATATGGACAGGCAGGCGAGAGGGCTCCACGGCTGATATGAAGACCATTTATCTGGCAGGCGGCTGCTTCTGGGGGACGCAGAGGTTCTTCGATCAGTTCGACGGTGTGTTATTTACAGAGGCGGGCTATGCGAACGGCCCGACAGAAGCGCCTTCTTATCAGCAGGTAAAGGCGGGCAGCGGTCACGCTGAGACCGTCCGTATCGATTACGACGAGAGCGTGATTACGCTTACGGAGCTTTTGGGTTATTATTTCCTCACGATTGACCCGCTGTCGGTGAACAGGCAGGGCGAGGATGAGGGCGTACAGTACCGCACCGGCATCTACTATACGGATCCGGAGCAGCTGACGGAGATAAAGCCCGTAATGGACGCGAAAGAGACCGAGCTCGGCGCGAAGCCCGCTGTGGAAGTCCTGCCGCTTGAGAGTTTTTACACTGCCGAGGAATATCATCAGAAATATCTGGTAAAGAACCCCGGCGGATACTGCCATATCAGACCGGAGCTGATGGCTCTGAGCAAAAAATGAAGCGAAACCGTCAGCTGGCGATAGTAATAATGTGCATCCTCCTGCTGATTCTGAACGCGGGCTGCGGTCAGGGCGGCGCTGCCGGAACAGGCCCGGAAACGGCCCCGACAGGCGGCAATGCAGAGCTTTCCATGGCGACGAAGGATATCTTCGCGATGGATACGGTGATGACCGTCACCTGCTACGGAGACCGGGCGGATGAGGCTCTGACTGCGGCGGAAGCCGAGATACAGAGGCTGGACGCACTGCTTTCCGTCGGTAACAAAGCCAGCGAGATCAGTGCAGTAAATGCGTCGGGTTCAGGCAGGCTGAGCGAGGATACGCTTTCGATGACGAAGACGGCGCTCGAGGTATATGAAAGCTCAGGCGGAGCCTTTGATATCACTGTATATCCCGTGATGGAGCTCTGGGGATTCACAAAGGACGAATGTGCGCTCCCGGATCCTGCATCACTTACGGACTGTCTCACGCGCGTGGGCACTGACAGGCTGACTCTGGAGGGCGACCTGCTCACTCTGGGAGAGGGTCAGGGTATTGATCTCGGCGGGATAGCGAAGGGATATACTTCCGGCAGGCTGATGGAGATCTTCCGCGAATATGATATCGTTTCCGGCCTCGTCTCACTCGGCGGGAATGTCCAGTGCTACGGCACGAAGCCTGACGGCTCTCTCTGGCGCATCGGTGTCAGAGATCCGGGCTCAAGCGGATATTTCGGCGTGATCAGCACGGCTGACAGGGCCGTCATCACCTCGGGCGGATATGAGAGGTTTTTCATCGGAGAAGACGGCAGGACCTATCACCATATCATCGACCCAGCTACGGGATATCCCGCAGAAAACGGCCTGATATCGGTCACGATAGTAAGCTCCGACGGGACTCTCGCGGACGCGCTTTCCACGGCGTGCTATGTGCTCGGACCTGAGGGAGCGGCGGAATACTGGAGGCAGTACGGAGAGCGCTTTGACATGGTGCTCATGGACGAAAACGGAGCAGTGTACGTGACGGAGAC
>JAZRWL010000157.1:0-2071 GCA_045599685.1 Lachnospiraceae bacterium | reverse complement strand
ACGAATAACAGACCCCCGCAGACCTTTGCGGGGCTGCGGGGTTCTGCGTCAGCCTGACTTATTTCAGTTCCTCGATCATGTCGTCAAGGATCTCGCAAGCATAAGCGCATCTAGCGGGGCATTCGGCAACGAAGCCCTCGGTCATGATCCTCGCGGCCTCTTCCGGTACCGCAAAGCTCATGCCGCCCAGCTGCTCCTTGCATTCGATACTGCCGTATTTGGCGATGTATCTCTCCTCGAACTCATGGACCTTGTCGATCAGAGCCGCATTCTCAGCAGCCGCACCGGGCGTATTGAAACCGTACTTCAGGCCCAGCGTAATGACCGCGCCGGTCACCGCGCCGCAGGTGCCGCCGGCGAAGCATCCGCCGCCGAGGCCGCCGCTCATCTTTACAGCGAGGTCCTTGTCCAGACCGAGCGTCTCAGCGCTGTGCCAAAGCACACACTGAGAGCAGTGAAAGCCCTGCTTCTGCAGGATGTCAGTCGCCTTCTCAACCGTCATTTTCTCAGCCATCTTATTATCCTCCTTTTAATAACGCGCTTTTGCGCGCAAATATTAGTTCCTCTTTCTGAAATTCTCAGGTGCAGCCTTCACCGGACCGTATCCGGCCCCACACAGCCTGCCGTGATCTCAGGTGAAATTGTACTTCGTCATGATCGGCTCGCGTTTCAGATCCGCGTCATTGAAATATTCATAAAACGAAAAGCCGAGATAGGAACCGCTCAGATTATAGACCTCGTTATAACCGTGTCCCTGCAGACAGCGAAGAGCGTAATAGCTGCGCTGGCTGGAACGGCAGTGCAGATATACCGGAATATCCTTCGGGATCTCGTCCATCCTGTCACGGAGCTCCGAAAGAGGGATATTGTGAGCGCCCTTCAGGTGCCCGGCTTCATACTCTCCGGGCTCTCTGACATCGACTATGAACGCGCCGCTTTCCACGAGAGAGCGGATCTGATCGACATGGATCTGTTTGTACTCGCCGTGCAGGATGTTCAGTCCGACGTACGCCGCAAAATTCACGACATCCTTTGCCGTCCCGAACAGCGGCGCGTAGCAGAGCTCCAGATCACGCAGATCGTCGAGTGTGCCCTTCATGGTGATCATCGTCGCTATCGTATCCACCCGCTTCGTCACATCGCCCTCTCCGACAGCCTGAGCGCCGAGGATCCGGCCTGTCGGCACTTCAAAGACCAGCTTGAAGGCCATATAATGGCTCTCTGGCATCAGCCCGACCTTGTCATTCGGGAAAAGCAGGACCGAGTCAAAGGAAAGGCCCGCTTCCTTCGCGCTCTTTTCATTCAGACCAGTCGCCGCGGCGTTCATTCCGAATACACGGATACAGCAGGAGCCGATCACACCACGGTATTCATTCTTTATCCCGCAGATATCGTCCGCCGCCGCGCGTGCCTGCCGCTGTGCGGGGCCTGCCAGAGCCAGACGCGTATCCGCACCGGTAAGCATGTTCCGCACCTCGATCGCGTCGCCGACCGCGTAGATATCCGGATCATTCGTCCTGTAAGCGTCATCGACGTGATATCCGCGGAGCGCACCGATCTCGAGCCCGGCTTCCTTTCCGAGAGCTGTCTCCGGCGAAACACCGATCGCCATGACCACAGCCTGCGCCGGTATGGAAACGGTGCTGCCCTCTCTCTCGACGACGATCGCCCCGTCCTCTATCACCTTCAGCGTAGAGGAAACATGCAGCTCGACGCCGTTGTCCATCAGCTCCTTGTGCAGGATCTGTACCATATCATAGTCGAACGGGGCTAAGATCTGCTCAGTCCCCTCTACCAGCACGACATTTTTTCCGGCATTTTTCAGATTCTCAGCGACCTCGATACCGATAAAACCGCCGCCCACGACAGCGACCGTATCGACTCCGGCCTTTTCTATCCCGGCCTTGAGGCGGACAATGTCCTGTACGTTGCGGACAGTATATACGTTCGGCCTGTCAATACCCGTAATGCTGCGCGGCATGACGGGATTCGCGCCGGGCGAGAGCACCAGCTTGTCATAGGACTCGTCGTACTCCCTGCCGCCTGCTTCCAAGTCGGATCGTAGCCATGT
>JAZRWL010000156.1:0-3569 GCA_045599685.1 Lachnospiraceae bacterium | reverse complement strand
GTGCCGGTAGGATTGGCTCCGATATTGACAGTCTCTGAGGTCTTGTCCGTGATCTTGCCGTTAGCATCGGAATCGTAATTGACAGTGGTCGTGAAATGGGCGGTGAAGGTCAGATCCTGAGTCGCGGCGATGAGCGCCATCTGGGCAGGGGTGATGACCCCGCCTGCCTGTATCACTGTTCCGTCTTTCAGAGTGACCTTTTTATCGACCGTCCAGTTCTTTAATGTATATCCGGTCTTGTTCGACACGGAAGGGGAATTCTGCAGATAGTCGCCTTCAAAAAGCTCGGTCTTGGCGGGAGAAACCGTCCCGTAATTCGTATTCTCACTGACGAATTTATACGTATACAGCTTGCCGTAAATACCGAAGCCCGCTCCGGCTCCGGATCCGTAGCCGTAAATGATCGTATTGTTCGTCTGGATATTATTGACCTTGACATAGGCGTCGGCGTTTTTGCTCTCCGCGGTATTGCCTTCGGTGGCATAAATAGCGCCGCCCTTTACATAAACATCCGACACATTGTTATTAAAAGCATTTTTGCTGAGTATGAACAGATTGGAAGTATCGAGATTATTGATGCCTTCGACCTTGAACGACTGTCTGGCATCAATATCCGAGAAATAATAATAAGCCAGATCGATCGGAGCCTGCGTATTTGTCCCGGTATATACGAGCTTTACCGAGAATTCCGCGAAAAGATGATTGCCGTCGCCGCTTTGCCCTCCTGTTACGAGCTGCTCCGATTCTGTTGTGGTGCCTTTGTATATCGGGATGCAGCCGTCGATAGCGCCCGCGTATGTCATATAAGCATTCTGGCTGCGGTTGGTGCCTCCGACGACAGCAAAGGCCTTTGCCTTTGTGAAGCCGGTATTGTACAGCGTTTTCAGTGTCAGGACTGCGTCATAGGTCTCGCCCTTGTAACGCCAGGTCGGCGCATTGGTAGTGAATTTTCGTTCGGTTTCGGGTTCGACCGTGACATAATGCACCGGATAGCTGTTGTTTTCGGTGGTATAGTAGGCTGTCAGCCAGTTGCCGCTGAAGGTCACATTCGCCGAATCGAACGCAAACTTCGTAAGTCCGTTCAGCAGGCTTGCATTTTCACTGGCAACACTCGTGATAATGGCTCCTCCCGAATAAGGAAGCTCAACGTCACTTGCCGCCAGTACGCTCGCCGGCAAAAGCATGAGCAGTATGAGCAGCCCTGCCAGCATTGCAACCATTTTTCTTCTCATTTTGATCATTTTCTCCTTTCGGCTCATCGAAATGCTCCTATTACACTGGTTATATATTATGCACAGCATAATAAACTTTCTATAAATAGCACCGTTTCGCCTCGCAGCTGGCGGTCCCCGCAGACAAGCCCCTGTATCTTCGAAGATTATATCAAAAAAGCCCCGGATACCCGTCGTGAGCAGGAATACTATCCCGTAAGACAATCAACGGCTTTTGAGAAAGAACGGCGCTGTGCGGGCATCCCGACCAAAAAGTCCGGTGCCAGAGGCTGCTCCCGCCTCAGTCGGCACAGTACCGGGTAATGTGAGGTTTAACAGACTTTTCACGAATAATCAGGTATAATATGCGTATACCCACACTAAATGAGAGGCAAAATATGAAAAAATCTCTTGGATTTAAGCTTTTCGCGATATTATTCTCTGTGATGATAGCGCTCACTCAGACGGGCTGTATCATCACATTGAGCACGGCCTTATTCGTCGGCAGCGCAATAAACGCGGCGGAGGAAGAGGCTGCCGCTCCTGAGACGAGCCCTTCATGGTGTGAATACGACGAGACCGAGCCAGAATCGATCCCGTCGTGGTGGGGCGACGTCGAAACCAAACCGGCCCCCCGGCCGCAGACTCCCTCTGAGCTGGTGACCGAGTATTATCATTATGAAGGAAAAGAATCCTTCCTCGAGCGGACCACGCTCCTGACGAAGGCCGATAGCGAAAGCAAAGCGCTGGTGCTTTACGACGAGCTGTATGCCGAGGCCGCAGAGCTCGTTAGCCTCTATACTGCGGCGGAACTCGCATATTCCCGCGATACCTCCAATGAGTATTATTCCGGGGAGCAGCTCTATATCTATGATGTGGCGGTAGACTGCACCGAAGCTCTCGCCGCGGCCTGCAGGGAGCTCGCCCGCGGGCCATACGCCGAAGCCTTCAGGGCTCATGTCGGCGACAAGGCCTATGAAGACTTCTATGATTATCTCGTTTCCGACGATGAAGAGCTCGGGCTGTACAAGCACGAAAAGGAGCTGGAAAACGAATATGATGCGATATGGAACGAAATGGACGGGCTCGTTTATTCTTATCAGACGGGACGGCTCTCATATGAGGAGCTTGAACGGGCGCTCTTCGACAAGGCGGCTCCGATCTTTGCGGAGCTCGTGCAGATACGCAATGACATAGCGAAAGATCAGGGATATGACAATTATGTCGATTACGCCTATGAAAACGTCTACGGCAGGGATTATTCGGCAAAGGAGGCACAGGAATACTGCGATGCGGTAAAGGAGATCGCGGCAAAGGCAGGACGCGCCGTAAACAGAGCATATGACAAATACGGGAATGTCAGCGTGGCTTATTCGACCGAAAAGCTCCTGGAGGATCTCGGCACAGTCACAGGGAAGGCCGATCCCATGCTATACGAGGAATGGCTCTATCTCACCGAAAACGGTCTTTATGACATAGGCACGGAGGACTGCCGCATGAACGCGTCATATACCACCCGCTTCGAGAACAGCGGGGCTCCGTTCATCTTCATGAAGGCTGGCGGAGATATCACGGATCTAAGCTCCATAGTCCATGAATTCGGACATTTTGTCAATTTCCACCGCAAATCTGCGGATAATATCCTCGTTTCCGTAGACTGCATGGATCTTTCCGAGGTACATTCTACCGCGCTCGTGCTGATATTGATGCATTATTTCCAGCCGCTCTTCGGCATAGACACGCAGGGAGTAATGAAATATGAGGTGGCCGCCTCTCTCGACTGCATAATCTCCGGCTGTATGTATGATGAATTCCAGCGGCGCGTATATTCCGAGCCCGATATGACGGCGGAGGAGATCGGCGAGGCATTCGCCGAGATCGCCGAGGAATACGGCGAGGCCCGCGGCTTTGACGGCAATAATTATGAATGGATCTATGTCCCGCACAATTTTTCGAGCCCGCTCTACTATCTGAGCTATTCCGTGAGCAGTATAGCATCGCTGCAGCTGTGGGATACCGCCTGCTCCGACCCTGCCTCCGCCCTCGATATCTGGAAGCAGTTCATCGAATATTCCGACAACACCGGCGGCTACAGTGAGATCACCGAAAAGTGCGGCCTCTTTTCTATAAAAGACAAGGATGCCGTGATCGGCCTCTGCAAAAAAGCGATCGAATACGTGCAGTAAGCTCCTTTTGCAGCATATAAACAATAATTCCGCCGGAGTTATATCTCCGGCGGAACCTTTTTCATATCCGGGTTCCTGTTTTCATCGGAAGCCCGTTTTTTTGCCTTTCGGCAGGGAGGGGTCAGTTTTCTTTGCGCTTTTTAACGAACAGAAGTCGGATCGTAGCCATGTC
>JAZRWL010000155.1:0-3421 GCA_045599685.1 Lachnospiraceae bacterium | reverse complement strand
GAGGACTGCTGGGATCGTTGGGATCCGAAGGAACATACTCAGGCTCATACTCCGGGTTCGGGATAGTATCGCCGGGATTATTGGGATCCGGGATCGTCGGAGGGATATACTTCGGGTTCGGTACTTCATGCTCGGTATCGGGATCGAACTCGGGATCGGTGTCATATGAGAAGTTCGCTACGTTCGGGTTGCCGGTAGAAGCGATAACAGCCTTTTCGGTGACCCTTGCATAGTAATCTACGGTGATGGTAGCGTTAGCGCCGTACTTCTCGCCCCAGGGAATGGTGATCTGGAAGGACTCGTCAAGAGCCTTCTGCTCATCAGTCTCGGAAGCCTCTGCTACAGCTGCTGCTACAGAATACCTTACGGTATAATCAGTGCCTTCGGAAAGGACGGTGGTGGTAGCTTTGTTATCCTTATCAAAGCTTACTACCTTTACCACCATCTCATAATCGCCGGAGGACAGAAGGTCGAAACCGTTGTTCATGGTATCGGTGATGTAGTAGTAAGTAACAAGACCGGTCTTGTTCTGCTCGTCATTCGTATCCGCGGAATCGGTGATCTCCTTTGCGGGATCGGCATAGGCGGTAGCATTCAGTGAATAACCGAAATGTACGACATCGCCGTAGTCAGCGGTATTCTCGTCAGTGAGAGAACCGTCGGCATTCACGATCTTCTTACCGGGGTAAACGAGATAAGTAGGTACCTCGGGGGGATTGTTCGGATCTTCCGGAGGTTCCGTGACCGGATTCTCGGGAGTAGTGGGACCCTCGTTCTTGTCAACGATCGTAACATCCTTCATGGTGCTGTCGATCGTGACCTCGGATCCGAGAGTGGAGGTGATGAAATAGTAGCCGTAATTCAGGCCGGTGAACTCGACCGTATCGGTCGTAGCTGTCTTGGCTTCACCTACAGGGGTAAGGAGAGAGGCGTTTTCCTTCAGGAAAGCGGTGACATCCTCTGCCTCCGCATCATCATTGAGGCTGACGGCATAGGTGCCCTTGGTCGTAGTCTCTACGAGGGTGAAGGGGCTCTCATCGTCCCGGAGAGCCTCGAGGAACCCGTCGGGCTCGGATACGGTGCCGGTGCTCGTGTAGCTGTAGGCTACGGGAGTGGAAGCGATGCCGTCCTCGTCATACTCGACCGGCTCAGCGTAGGTAAGATCGAAGACCTTGTACGCATTGTAATCTTTGCCGATCGTAGCATTGCGCACTGTGATCGATCCGTCTGTCTTCAGAGGATCAACAGCCGCAAATGCTGCTGTTGTCACGGAAAGCACCATTGCAAGCGCCATTACCATGACAAGAAACTTTTTGAATTTTTTCATTTTTCTTCCTTCCTTTATTTTTAATTAATCCTAATTAAATACTGTTCCATAGCGGTCCGTCTGCAGCAATCTGCATCATGCCGGCGATCCTGCCGTGCCGTGTTTTCACAGACATTAACAAACGAGCGCAATCACTTCCCGCTGATGACTGACAGCTCACTGAGCGGCCATATCCTCAGTATCGCGCGTCCCACGATCTGCTCTTCGGCGATACAGCCGACGGCTGTGTTCCTGCTGTCCTGACTCGTCGATCTGTTGTCACCCATCACGAAGAATCGTCCGTCAGGCACCTGATAAGGGAGAGCGATATTGCAGTCTCCGAAGGCCTTTTCCGTGAGATAAGGCTCGTCTATTGCAGTACCGTTCACATATACATTGCCTTCCGTATCGATATCGACCCATTCTCCGGGAGAAGCGATCACTCGCTTTACCAGGAGCTTATTATTATAGGAAATAACTACGATATCTCCGCATTCGAAGCTGCTGCCCTTGAGCGAAACGACTATCTCGCCTTCATTGATGGTCGGTGACATCGAACTCCCGTTTATCCTGAATACCGGGAAAAACAGGAAGGCCATGAGAACGACGACAGCCGCCGTGACGATCAGTATCGCCAGCGTACCGCGCAGCGTCTTCTTGTATTTTTTCTTGTTCCTTTCCCTTTCGAGCTCCGCCTCCAGCTGTGACAGGCTGGGAGCTTCGCTTCCCTGACTATTATTCATCCTGTCCTCGTATTTTACTGCTCTTTACGGCCATCATCATGTCTCTGAGCCCCGCGTGCTCCGCGTAAAAGGACTCGAGTTTATTGCTGAGCTTCGCCCAGTATTCATCCGCTGCCCGCATTTTTTCGCTGCTCTCGGCTTCCGCGTTCTCGACGGTCTCTCTCGCAAAACGCTCCGCCTCCTCAGTGAGCGCGGCAGCCTTCTGCTCAGCCTCGGACACGATAGCTGCAGCCTTATTCTCGGCCTCGGCAATAGCCCTGTCATATTCACTCAGCTGGCCCTCATTGCAGCGCGTTATGTTTTTTCTGTACTGGAGAACAGCCCTGTCCGCGGCTTCAAAAATACCGCTCAGCTTCAGCGCCGCCTCGGCAAGGCTTCCCGCCTCTCCCGTCTGCAGTTCGATGTTCTCAAGCTCCTTCGTCTTCTGCTCGAGCAGAGCCCTTAATTCCCCGTTTTCCTTTTCGGATTCGACAAGAAGTACGAGAAGCTCTTTTCTGTTCAGTTTTTGAAGATCACGGTCTGTCATATATTTTTCGATCCTTCCTGAACTACGGCACGGCATCACAGACAAATGGCCATCCGCTCTGCAACACTTTTGAGCGTGTGTCCGGCAAGAGGTGAAAGCATATTCGCGGAAAATACGTTTTACAGATTATATCCCATCAAATAATGAGAATCAATCTTATGAAAATAAACTCTTCATAAAAAAAGTATAGTCTATAAATACTATGATATATGCGGTCTGCGCAGCCGTTTTACTATTTCCCCGGCCTTCTTCCTCCCGGAGCCATATTGCCTCCGAAATTGAGATTCACTCCGGACGAAGCACCGCCGGCTGAGCCGGGTCCGTGACCTCCTCCGGCGTTCGTATTCTTCTGGATGGGGACCTTCGTCACATTACGGAAGAGAAAACGTTCGCCGGAACGTGAAAGCTGCAGACTGTCGGCCTTTACATAGTCGCCGGCTTCATATCCCTCCCGAACGGACCTGAGCTTCGCCTTCATGACCGCAGTCACGATAAATGCGATGATGACTCCTACGATGATCGCGATGAAGATACCGCTTGTATAAGGGTTTGCAGACGCGCCCGACTCGGCGTATGCCGCACGGGCGTATGCAACGGGCGCCGCCGTAATTATTATTGTGAAAAGTCTTTTCATCCCGGCCTCCTACAGTCTTATGAGCAAGCTCAGAAGATATGTCGCTGCCGCCGCTGCGGCGAACACTATGCCGCGCCATTTCCAGAGCGCACCCTTATCAAGCGGCAGATCGCCTACGAACTTTCCCGTCTGTCCGTTCATCGCAAAAGTATACAGCTCTCCGTTCCATTTCGTAGTCATCAGCCATACCGGATAAAGCGCGTACTTTACCG
>JAZRWL010000154.1:0-3349 GCA_045599685.1 Lachnospiraceae bacterium | reverse complement strand
CCGGCAGGAAGAGCTTTGCCTTCAGCATATGCAGGGCTTTGTGCTTGTTCTGGAACTGCGAACGCTCATTCTGGCACTGCACCACTATTCCCGTGGGATAATGTGTGATTCGGATGGCGGAGGAGGTCTTGTTTATATGCTGGCCGCCTGCGCCGCTCGAACGGTACGTATCTATGCGGATATCCTCGTCGCGGATCTCGACGTCGAGATTCTTTTCTATATCGGGCATGACGTCGCAGGAAACGAAGGAGGTCTGACGCTTTCCGGCAGCGTTGAACGGAGATATGCGCACCAGTCTGTGAACACCGCGCTCAGATTTCAGATAGCCGTAAACATTCGTGCCGTTGATCTGGATAGTGACGGACTTCACGCCCGCTTCTTCGCCGTCGAGATAGTCCAGCACTTCTATAGAAAAACCCTTCTTTTCCGCCCAGCGCGTATACATGCGGTATAGCATCCCCGCCCAGTCACAGGACTCGGTGCCGCCCGCGCCCGCATGGAGCGACAGTATCGCGTTATTATCGTCATATTCGCCGCTCAGCAGGGTGCTGATACGGATCTCGTCGAGCTTCAGACTGAAGGCTTCAAGCTCGCCGCCGATCTCCTCGACGAGGCTCTCGTCGTTTTCCTCATAGGCCATCTCGATAAGGGTCATGATATCGTCATAACCGTTTTTCAGCTCCTCGCAGGTAGCGACGGTATCCTTGAGATTCTTCAGCTCCTGCATGGCCTTTGCAGATCTGTCGGCGTCGTTCCAGAACGAGGCGTCCTCCATCGTGCGCTCCAGCTCGATGATCCTGTTCTTTTTGCCCTCCAGATCCAGTGACTCTATCACCTCCTGCAGGGGCTGCTGCTGCTCTGACAGTTCCTGTTTGAATTGATCTAATTCTACCACAATCTACCTACTTTCTGCCGTGGCACTGTTTATACTTCTTACCCGAGCCGCAGGGGCACGGATCGTTCGGATAGATCTTCTTTTCCTCCCTGCGTTTCGGAGCTCTAACCAATGTATCGTCCTTGTTCGTACCGGTGACCTTTGCCACCTGCTCACGCTCGACCTTCTGCTCGCGGTGCACTCCCATGAGTACACGCACGGTCTCCTCCTGGATGGCGGAGGTCATCTCGCCGAAGAGATCAAAGCCCTGTATACGGTATTCGACCACGGGATCTCTCTGCGCGAACGACTGCAGACCTATGCCCTGGCGCAGCTGGTCCATATCGTCGATATGATCCATCCAGTGGCGGTCGATGACCTTTAGCAGCACGACGCGCTCAATCTCTCGCATCTGCTCCGAATTGCCGATCTCGGCCTCCTTTTCCTCATACATACGGACCGCCTCGAGCTTGATCTGCTGCAAAAGCTCCGCCTTCGTGCATTTACTCAGCTGAGACTCGGAAAGCTGTACCGGAGGCATGGGGATCACGGAGAGAAGATTCTGGTTCAGATCCGCGATATCCCAGTCGGCGGACGCCTGATCGTCGCTTATCGAAAGCGATACGTTCCTCTCGCAGGTATCGTTTATCATGTTCATGATAACGCCGCGCATGTTCTCGCCGTCCAGCACCCTTCTGCGTTCACTGTAGATTATCTCGCGCTGCTCATTGTTCACGCGGTCATATTCGAGAAGGTTTTTACGGATGCCGAAGTTGTTCCCCTCGATCTTCTTCTGCGCCTTTTCGATCGCGTTCGAAAGGGCCTTGTGGTGTATCTGCTCATTCTCAGGCACGCGCATCGCGTTGAAGACCGTCAGCATCCTCTCGCCGCCGAAGAGCCTCATCAGGTCATCCTCGAGCGACAGGAAAAACTGTGATTCTCCGGGATCGCCCTGACGTCCGCTTCGGCCGCGCAGCTGGTTGTCGATTCGTCTGGCCTCGTGACGCTCGGTGCCGATGATCTTCAGACCGCCCGCCGCCTTGCTCTCCTCGTCCAGCTTTATATCGGTACCACGTCCTGCCATGTTCGTGGCTATCGTCACCGCTCCGTGGATACCGGCGTCGGCTACGATGGCAGCCCCCATCTCATGGAACTTCGCGTTCAGTACGTTGTGTTTTATCCCGCGGCGTTTCAGCAGCGCCGAAAGCTCCTCGGAAGCCTCGATCGTGATAGTGCCGACCAGTACGGGCTGTCCCTTCGCGTGAGACTCGGCGACCTCATCGACTATCGCGTGGAGCTTTTCCTTACGGGTCTTATATACCGCGTCGTCGTGGTCTATTCTTATGACGGGCTTATTCGTGGGGATCTCTATGACATCCATACCGTAGATATCGCGGAATTCCTTTTCCTCCGTCATGGCCGTACCGGTCATGCCCGCCTTTTTCTCGAATTTATTAAAGAAATTCTGGAAGGTGATCGTCGCGAGCGTGTTGCTCTCGCGCTTTACCTTTACATGCTCCTTCGCCTCGATCGCCTGATGCAGACCGTCCGAATAACGGCGTCCCGGCATGATACGGCCGGTAAATTCATCTACTATCAGTACCTCATCATCCTTTACCACATAATCCTTGTCGCGGAACATCAGATAATTGGCGCGCAGCGCGAGGATGATATTGTGCTGTATCTCGAGATTTTCCGGGTCGGCGAGGTTTTCGATCTGGAAATATTCCTCGACCATCTTTACGCCGCTCGCCGTCAGATGCACCTGCTTTTCCTTTTCATTTATGATGAAGTCGCCGGTCTCGTCGCTCTGCTCCTTGTTGATGATCATGTCCATCTTTGAGACCTCGGTGGCCTCGCCGCGCTTCATCCTGCCCGCGAGATAATCGCAGACCTCATAGAGCTTCGTGGACTTGCCGCTCTGACCGGAAATGATAAGGGGAGTACGGGCTTCATCAATCAGTACCGAGTCGACCTCATCGACGATGGCGTAATTCAGATCGCGGAGCACCATCTGCTCCTTGTAGATCACCATATTGTCACGCAGATAATCGAAACCGAGCTCGTTGTTCGTCACATAGGTGATGTCGCAGTTGTACGCGTCGCGCCTCTCGTCCGGAGTCATGGAATTCAGCACCACACCTACCGTCAGTCCCAGGAAGCGGTGTATCGCGCCCATCCACTCGGCGTCACGGGCTGCCAGATAATCATTGACCGTGACTATATGTACGCCGTTTCCCGCGAGAGCGTTCAGATACGCGGGAAGGGTCGACACGAGAGTTTTTCCTTCACCTGTACGCATCTCGGCGATACGGCCCTGATGGAGAATGATACCGCCTATCAGCTGCACTCTGTAATGTTCCATATTGAGCACCCTGCGTCCGGCCTCGCGCACCGCCGCGAAGGCATCGGGAAGGATATCGTCGAGCGTCTCGCCTGCGGAGAGTCTCTTTTTGAACTCGACGGTCTTCGCCT
>JAZRWL010000153.1:0-2800 GCA_045599685.1 Lachnospiraceae bacterium | reverse complement strand
GAAGAAATGTGTCATTATCGTCGAAATGAAGATCAGCGGAGCGAGCAGCGGATGCACGGGACTTTCCTCGCGCACGGCCGACAGTACGAGATTCGTGCCGCCAACAGTTTTCGAGCCGGCTTTTTCATAAAGGAATACGATGATCACACCGGCGACGGGAAGCAGGTAAATGACCCATGTATGAGCCTGCCTGAAGCCCGTCGCGTGTGAGATCCCCAGAGAAAAGACCGAGGCCGCAAAGCCTACGATCAGACCTGCCAGGATACCGAAGGGTATCCATTTTACCGCCGCGAAAAAGAGCTTCTTCGCGTATGAAAGAGCATTATCGTTATTATTATCCATGAATGAACATTTCCTTTCCGGGCGTGTGTTATGACGTCTCCCGAATACAGAGCATAGCACCCTCGTATAATTTTTCAATGAAAATCGTCGTGCATCTGCACGGAAAGTCATTTTGCAGAGGATTTGTTCTGTCAGGTTCCCGCTGATCCGCACTGCGGGAGGGGGACAGTACTGCCGCGGGAGCGGTAATGAATAAGAAATATGGACTTTTTCTCCGGAAATGTTATTATTAGCGGGTAAGAACAATAATCTCAGGAGGCGTTTATGAGCAGGATTTCGACAGGTACAAAATGTGTGCACGCGGGCTACAGACCCGGGAACGGCGAGGCGAGGCAGGTCCCGATATATCAGACCTCGACCTTTGCTTATGAGACCTGCGAAGGTATGGGAAAGCTCTTCGATCTGGAGGCGGACGGATATTTTTATTCACGTATAGCGAATCCCACCTGTGACCTCGTGGCCGAAAAGATAGCGGCTCTTGAGGGCGGCACCGCGGCCATGCTCACGAGCTCCGGGCAGGCGGCGACATTTTTCGCACTGTTCAATATCTGCGAGGCGGGCGATCATATAGTGGCTTCCTCGGATATCTACGGCGGCTCCATCAATCTTCTCACCGTGACACTCAAAAAAATGGGCATCACCGCTACTCTCGTGGATCCCAATGCCCCGGAGGAGGAGATATCGGCAGCTTTCCGTGAGAATACGAAGGCCATGTTCGGAGAAATGGAATCGAATCCGAGACTTACCGTGCTGGATGTGGAAAAATTCGCGAAGATCGCGCACGAGCACGGTGTACCGCTCATAGTTGACAATACCTTCCCCACCCCCGTGAATTGCAGACCCATAGAATGGGGCGCCGATATCGTGACGCATTCCACTACAAAATATATGGACGGACACAGCTCGACGATAGGCGGAGTCATCGTGGATTCGGGAAAATTTGACTGGATGGCCCACGCTGAAAAATTCCCCGGTCTCTGCGCGCCCGATCCTTCATATCACGGCATCATCTATGCGGAAAAATTCGGAAAAGAGAAGGCTTATATCACAAAGGCAACCTCGCAGCTCATGCGCGACCTCGGCTGCACCCAGTCGCCGCAGAACGCTTACATACTCAATATGGGCCTGGAATCCCTGCATGTGCGCATCGCGCGCCACGCCGGAAATGCCATCGCGATCGCGAAGTACCTTGAGACCAGACCGGAGGTCAATTACGTGAACTGCCCGCATCTCGAGTCCTCGCCCATGTATGAGCTGGCAATGAAATATATGCCGAACGGCGGCGGCGGAATAATCTCCTTTGATCTGAAGGGCGGCAGAAAGGCCGCGGAAAGATTCATGGAGAGCCTCGAGCTCTTTGATCTCGAAACACATTGCGCGGACGCGAAGTCCTGCTGCCTCGGTCCTGCCACTACCACACACCGCCAGCTGAACGACGAGCAGCTGGAGGCGGCGGGCGTGCCCGGCGGCCTGATCCGTGTTTCCTGCGGTCTCGAGGATCCGGAGGATCTGATGGCGGATCTTGAGCATGCTTTTGAGCTGCTGAAAGCCTGATGCTTCTTCCTGTATCCGAAGTCTGAAAAAGCGGCCTGTGTCAGCTGACACAGACCGCTTCTTTGATCAGGCGCAGTCACACGCCGCAGGGGCGCGGACGGTTCGCTCCGGTTCAGATCTTGGTCACGTTTACTGCCTGAGGGCCTTTTGCTCCTTCTACTACGTCGAATTCTACGGCCTGTCCTTCATCGATGGACTTGAATCCTTCCATATTAAGGCCGGTATAGTGAACAAAAACATCGTTTCCATCAGAATCAGAGATGAAACCGTAACCCTTTTGATTGTTGAACCATTTTACAGTGCCTTTCATTGTGCTTACCTCCAAATAATGAATCCGTTAATGTAACGGACGAAGGTACAATATCAAATAATACTCTCGTTGTCAAACAATATTTATCATTTATGTATAATTAATGATATTTGACATTACGGCAGTAAAGATATACGATTAAAATAGAATTTTATTTACATACCGGAGGTGTGGAATGTCACAGAAACAGGGAAATCTTTCCATAAACAGCGAGAATATTTTCCCGATAATAAAAAAATGGCTTTATTCCGACAGGGATATTTTCATCAGAGAGCTCATATCGAACGGCGTGGACGCCGTAACGAAGCTGAACAAGCTTTATGCCATTGGTGAAGCTGAGCGCCCTGCGGATAAAAATGACGCCATTTATGTCATTCTGAATGAGTCTGAGCGTACCATGCGTTTCATCGATAACGGTATCGGCATGACCGCCGATGAGGTGGACGAATATATCAATCAGATCGCCTTTTCGGGCGCCAGCGCTTTCATTGAAAAATACAGGGACAAGGCTACGGACGATCAGATCATCGGTCATTTCGGCCTCGGCTTTTACTCGGCCTTCATGGTCTCGGACCGCGTTACGATAGATACGCT
>JAZRWL010000152.1:0-3034 GCA_045599685.1 Lachnospiraceae bacterium | reverse complement strand
TGTACTTGTTCATTTTTACCTCCCGTTTTCAGTATCAAAGCATAGCGACGAGCTGTTCCTTGGGACGATATCCCACCGCCATGTCCGTCATTTTTCCGTTTTTCATTACGACGACGGTCGGGATGCTCGCCACGCGGAATTTTGCTGCGAGCTCGGGCTGCTCATCGACGTTTACCTTTCCGACCTTTACCTGTCCGTCATATTCCTTCGCGATATCGGCGATTATCGGCGCGAGCATCTTGCAGGGGCCGCACCAGGTCGCCCAGAAATCGAGCATGACGGGCTTATCGGATTTCAATACTTCCTCGTCGAAGTTTTCCTTTGTGATCGTGATTTCCGCCATTGTTTTTCTCCTTTTCAATAATAAATACTGTTATTGTAATATTATATCCGTATCCCGGAATTTTTCAATAATCAATACGCTCCGTCAGTCGATACGTATGCCGTCCAGTTCCTCGGTGAGCCTGCAGATCTCATCAATGATCGAGCCGATATAATCGATGGTATCATTGAGAGGCTGATCGGTGCTGATATCGATCCCGGCTACCTTTGCGAGCTCCGCGGGCGGAATCGTTCCGCCGAGCGCCAGGAGCTTTTTCCAGTCGTCTACTGCGGGTTTTCCTTCCTTTTCTATCCGGAGCGCGGCCTGCGTCGCGACGGTGAGACCCGCGCTGTAGGTATAAGAATAGAGTCCCATATAATAATGCTGCTGACGCATCCAGGTGAGCTCGGCGCCCTCGGTGAGCTTCACCGCGTCTCCCCAGAAGGTCTCGAGGTTCCTCTTAAAGATATCGCAGAGCACAGGCGCGTTCACGGTACCACCGGCCTCGATGATATTATAGACCTCGCGCTGGTACCAGGCTTCGCGCAGATGCGTCACGAAATTGTGATAATAGGTATTTCCGATAAAGCTCGAAAGCACCCATCTGCGGAAGCGCTTGTCATCGCTCGTCTTCAGCAGGTAATTGACCATGAGCACCTCGTTCATCGTAGAAGGAGCCTCCACGAGATATGAGGATACGTCGGTATCGAACAGCGACTGTGTGGAATTGCAGGTCTGGAAATGCCCGGCGTGTCCGAGCTCATGCGCTATCGTGAATACATCCGACATACGCTCGTTCCAGCTCAGCAGGATGAAGGAATTCCTGCCGTAAGGGCTCGCACAGAAGCCGCCGGTGGTCTTTCCCTGATTGCGGGCAAAATCGAACCAGCGTTCTTTGAAGGCACGGTCGATCATCTCGCCGTACTCTGTGCCGAGGACGGCAAGACCTTTTTTCACATAATCATGGGCCTGCTCGATATTGACCTGAGGATCATATCCGGGATCCAGCGGGAGCTTCAGATCGGCAAAGGTCATTTCGTCGAGACCGTACATCGCCTGAATGAGCTTTGCGTATCTGCGCATATGCGGGGCGAGCCTTTCGGTGATCAGATCCACCTGACGGTCAAACATCTCTCTCGTGGCCTTCTGCCCGAACAGCAGGAAATCAAAGACATTATCAAAGCCGCGCAGGTCTGCCTCGGCCTTTTCTCTCGTGACCTGGGCATTGTAGGCAGCCGCGCAGGTATTCTCATAACGCCGCGCCACCTTTGAGAATTCGGCAAAGGCCGTTCTTCTTACCTTTGTGTCCGCTTCATATTCGTAATTGTCCTCGAAAAGCGAAAAGACCATGGCATATTCCTTTCCGTCTACCGAAAATGACGGGAACTGCATATCCGCCTGCTTTATCATGCCGTAGACATCATTCGGCGCGGCAAAAGCGCCGGAAAGCGCGGTCAGTGCCTTTTCGGTCTCGGCATTCAGGCGGTGAGGCTTGTTTGCGAGGATGTCCTGCAGATATGTTTTCCTGTGTTCGGATTTTTCTATCGCCTCTTTTAACACCGTCTCGTCGGCCTCGGCGATCTCACTGTCCACGAAGGAAAGCTCGGTATGCACCTGTCTCATCTCATTATTGATCCTGCCGTCGCGCTCGAGGGCATAGGTGTCGTAAAAGTCCACAGCCGCCGCGAGATTCGTGTATGAGCTCACGGTGAAGAAATACTCGTTCACTTTTTCATAATCACGCACACAGGCCACGATGGCGTCCGCGTTGTCAAGCTTCCCCTTAAAGTTCACGACGATCTGACGTGCCAGCTCCTTTGCCCTTTCGAGATCGGCGTACATGTCCTCTTCGGTTTTGTAGATCAGACTGAGATCCCATTTCAGCTCCTCGGGCACCTCATTTCTCCTTGCAAGCCCCATAATGCTCCTCCTTTTTTATACGCGAACTTTCGCGAGATAATTCTTCAATGCTTCTATATAAAGGCCGCCCAGCTCGCTAAGAGTGCTGTGGCGCTTTACTATATATCCTATTTCCATCGTGCTGTTCGGATTTTCCGGGTCGCCCCGGTAGGGCACCGCGAGATAATCGCTGCCGTTCAGCTCTTCGCAGATGATCCCGGAGCAGAGCGTATAGCCGTTCAGGCCTACCATGAGATTCAGCATGCTCGCCCTGTCGTTCGTATGTATCACCGCCGGATAATCGCCCGTGCTCAGTATCTCCTCCGCGTAATAAAACGACTCGCCGTCGCCCTGATCAAAGGACAGACAGGGATAATCAGCGAGCTCGCTGAAGCCTATCTCGTCCCGTCCCGCCAGAGGATGATCTTTATATACATAGACATAGGCCTTGCAGTCTATCAGATGGTGGAACTCGAGATTACCCGAGCGCAGATGCTTCATCACGGCGCTGCGGTTAAAATCCGAGAGATACAGAATCCCGAGCTCGCTGCGTGAGAGCGTCACGTCGCTGATGACCTCCCTCGTACGCTCCTCCATTATGGAAAAATCATACTTCGAGATATCGCTGTTTTTTACCATTTCGACGAAGGCCTTTACCGCGAAGGAATAATGCTGCGTCGATACGCTGAACTTCTTTTTTATCTCGGCCCCTATGCCATAGCGCTCCTGCAGGCCCTCGTACTGGCTGTAGACCTGACGTGCGTAGCGGATGAATTCCTTGCCGTCGCTCGTCAGCGTCACGCCTCTGCCGGT
>JAZRWL010000151.1:0-4125 GCA_045599685.1 Lachnospiraceae bacterium | reverse complement strand
GCACAGAGTATACGATGGAGGACGGCAGCCGCGAAGAGACGGGCACTGTGATAACATTGTATCTCAATGAGGACAGCGCGGACTTCGCAAAGGAATATGTGACGCGCGGCGTCGTTTCGAAATACTGCTCCTTCATGCCGGTCGAGATCTACGTTTTCACCGAGGAAAAATGGAAAAAATATCTCGAAGAGGCCTCCGTGGAGACGGTCACTGACGGAACAGGCGGGGAAAAGGACGGCGTGGCCGATGAAAAAAAGGCCGATAAGGATGCGCCGAAGCCCGTGAACGATACCGATCCGCTCTGGATGAAGGCTCCGAAGGACTGTACCGACGAGGAATACAGGGAATTCTACCGAAAGGTCTTCTTTGATTTTAAGGAACCTCTGTTCTGGATCCACCTCAATATGGATTATCCCTTCAACCTCAAGGGCATCCTGTACTTCCCCCGTATCAATAATGAATATGAAAGCCTCGAGGGCGTGATAAAGCTCTATAACAACCGCGTCTTCATCGCCGACAATATAAAAGAGGTCATCCCCGAGTTCCTCATGCTGCTGAAGGGTGTGATCGACTGCCCGGACCTGCCGCTCAATGTATCCCGCAGTGCGCTGCAGAATGACGGCTTCGTAAATAGGATCTCGGATTATATCACGCGCAAGGTCGCTGACAGGCTCAATTCCATGTGCAATTCCGAGCGCGAAGCCTACGAGGGATACTGGGATGACATCAGCCCCTTTATCAAGTACGGCTGCCTGAAGGATGAAAAATTCCTCGAGCGTATGGAAAAAAGCCTGCTTTTCAAGGACCTCGACGGAAAATACTGCCGCCTTGAGGAGCTTTCGGGCGCCGGGGACGCAGAGGAGAGCAAGGATAAGAAAACTATCATATATGTCTCCGACGAAAAGGGCCAGAGCCAGTATATCAAGCTCTATAAGGAAGCCGGAATGAATGCCGTGATACTGAACCGCAATATCGATACGGCCTTCATCTCGATGATCGAGGAAAAGGATAAGACCCTGAAGTTCGTGCGCATCGACTCCGAGCTGCAGGGAGGACTGAAGGGCGAGGCAGACGGCGAAGCGCTGAAGGCCGACGGTGAGAAGCTGCAGCAGGTATTCAGGGACAGTCTCGGTATGCCGGAGCTGAAGGTAATGGCCGAAAGCATAAAGGACGGCTCGCGCGCTGCGCTCATCACCTCTCCCGAGGAGCAGCGCCGGATGAACGATATGATGAAGCTTTACGGTATGGGTGATATGGGCGGCAGTGATGAAACGCTCGTGCTCAATGTGGAAAACAGTCTGGTAAAGCATCTTTTGGAGGATGCGGACGGCGGGAATACTTCTCTCATCTGCCATCAGCTCTACGATACGGCGCTCCTTTCCTACAAGGGACTGTCGGCTGAAGCGCTGGACGATTTTATCATGAGATCGAACGAGCTGCTCTCGAAGCTGATAGAGCGCTGAGGAGGACGATATGGCACAGACAATGAACGGAGCGAAGGATAAGGGTGATTTTTCTCAGGGCAGCATAGGAAAGAACGTGCTGCGTCTGGCTCTTCCTCTCATGCTCGCGCAGATAATCAGCATCCTCTACAATATCGTAGACAGGATATATCTGGGACATATGAGCGCGGAAGGTGCAATGGCGCTGACCGGAGTCGGGGTCGCCTTTCCGCTGGTGAATATCATCACGGGCTTTACGAACATGTTCGGAAACGGCGGATCACCACTCTTTTCCATGGACAGAGGCCGCGGAGATGACAAAAGCGCATCACGCATCATGGGAAATGCCTGCGCGATGCTCACCTTCGTTTCATTTGCAATAATCATCCTGATATTCGCGCTGAAGCGCCCGATCCTCTATCTTTTCGGCGCGAGCGATGTGACGTACAAGTACGCAAACGAGTACATCAGCGTATATATCATCGGCACTACCTTTGCGATGCTCTCGACGGGAATGAACAACTTCATCAACGCGCAGGGCTTCGGAACGACCGGTATGCTGAGCGTGGCAATAGGCGCAGTCGCGAATATCATCCTGGACCCGATCTTCATTTTCGCGCTGGATATGGGCGTCATCGGAGCCGCGATCGCTACGGTCATTTCACAGGCGATGTCAGCGGTATGGGTCATGGCCTTCCTCTTCGGGAAAAAGGTGCCCGTCAGACTGAAATTCGCCGATATGAAGCTCGATCTGAAGGTCGTAAAGCGTATCGTGAGCCTCGGAATAACGCCCTTCGTCATGTCAACCACGACGGGCATCGTACAGGCTCTTTACAACAAAAACCTGCAGATCTACGGTGGTGATATTTATGTCACCTGCATGACCGTAATCACCTCGATCCGTGAAATGCTTTTCCTCGGGATGCAGGGAATGACAAAGGGAGCGGGCCCGGTCATATCCTACAATTACGGCGCCGGTCTCTATGACCGCACAAAGGGCGCGATAAGGTTCCTCGGGATCTTTGCGGTATGCTATTCCGCAGTGGTCTGGCTGTTCATTACGGCTTTCCCGGAATTCCTGCTGAAGATCTTCAACGACGATCCTCAGCTGCTGGAGATAGGACCGCCCGTCGTCAGGACATATTTCTCGATGCAGGTCTTCATGGCGCTGCAGTCGCTGGGACAGAACACCTTCCTGAATCTCGGCATGGCAAAATACGGTATCTGCTTCTCGATCTTCCGCAAAATGATCCTCGTAGCGCCGCTTATCCTGCTGCTGCCGCTTGTTTTCGAAGTACCTGTCTTCGGTGTAGTTGCGGCTGAGCCCGTATCCGATGTGGTCGGTGGTCTGGCCTGCTTCATCACGATGTACTTTGCCGTATACAAAAAGCTCGGAAAGGGACAGGAGCTCGGCCTCGAATTCCTCAACAAGAGAAAAAAGGCCCGCGCCGCGTCGGAATGAGTTTCGGGATATTCACACCGATACGGACAAAGCACTTGAAATCGGGACGGATTTCGATTATAATTTAGCAGTTTAGTATGACACCCCGGAGGCATTTATGAAGAAATTATCTGGAACCTTGGCTCTTGGACTTGCGCTGGTGCTCGTGATGACCGCACTCACAGGCTGCGGCGGCGATCTTACGGATCCCGGCAATTACGGCACACAGGTAGCGGCGACTATCGGCGACGAGACCATTTATATGGATCAGGCGAATTACTTCCTGAGATATAATCAGTGGAGCATGGAATCATATTACTGGGATTATTACCAGTATTACGGATATACGAATATGTGGGAGGCCCCCTCGACCGACAATATAGACCGGTCGATGGATACGAACCTCAGGGTCATGGTCATGGATGAGCTCCTTCAGACGAAGAATATCCTTAGGCACGCCGACGAGTACGGTGTCGCTCTTGACGACGATGACAAGGCTCTGGTACAGACTCTGGTCTCCGATCTCAGGGAGAATCTTCATGAGAGCTTCTGGACATATACCGATGTCACGGACGAGCAGCTGACCTCCTGGTATGAGGACAATGCTCTTGCCACGAAGACCTATAACAAGATCCGTTCAGAGGCCGAGGTCAGTGTTGACGAGGCCGACTGCAAGGGCATGAGAGTGAAGTATTTTACACTCCCGCTTACCGACGAGGCACTCGAGACCGCTGCTGATCTCGACACCTCAAAGGCTGAGGCAGAGTATGTTGTCAATGAAGTCAATTACAACGGCAGGGATTTCGACGAGGCCGCAAACGAGCTCACCATCACTCCTACCGAAAGGATCTACTACTACGCAAACGAGGTGGCAGAGGACGATAAGGTCGATGAGATGGCACGTGAGATGAAGACCGGCGAAGCAGTTTGCACGAAGGTCGAGGACGATTGCTGGTATGTCGTTTACTGTGTCAGCGATGATGACGCGGATGCGGCAGCAGACAAGAAGGCGAGCCTTGAGGACGAGCAGCGACAGGCTTATTTCGATGAAGTATATGCTTCATGGGATGCTCCTGAGTTTGAGGTAATGGACTGCTACAATGAGATCTTGGTCACAAACGGCGAGATGATCTTCACCGAGAAAACCGAGACAGAGGCCGATGCAGTAGTCGATGAGGCTGACGGAGAAGATGCGGACGCAGAAGGCAGCGAGGCCGAAAAAGAGCCCGTATCAGACGAGGC
>JAZRWL010000150.1:0-4072 GCA_045599685.1 Lachnospiraceae bacterium | reverse complement strand
GTACCGTCGATCATGATAGGGTTCATGGAAACGACAGTCTTAATATTGTACTTCTTAGTGGTCATGCAGACGAACTTCATCATAATCAGGGGACCGATGGTAATGACTACATCGTACTGATTGCCCTCATTGATGAGCTCTTCGAGACCTACGGTAACGACGCCCTGCTTGCCGTAGGAGCCGTCATCGGTCATCATGACCATCTTGTCGGAGACCGCCTTGAACTCATCCTCAAGGATGACGATGTCCTTTGAACGGAAACCGACTACAGTGTGTACTTCAGTGCCAAGCTCATGGAGTTTCTTTGCAATGGGATAGGCAATAGCGCAGCCCACGCCGCCGCCTACGATACAAACCTTTTTGAGTCCCTCTGTTTCGGTGGGATTACCCAGAGGTCCAACTACGTCGTGAAGACATTCGCCGACTTTCATGTGGTTCATCTTTTCGGTCGTAGCGCCTACGATCTGGAAGATGATGTCAACAGTGCCTGCCTCGCGGTCATATCCTGCAATAGTAAGCGGGATACGCTCGCCGTCAGCATCAACGCGAAGAATAACGAACTGACCAGGTTCTGCCTTACGCGCCACCTTGGGAGCTTCGACCACGATCTTGGTAACAGTGGGATTCAGCTCTTTTTTCTCTACGATCTTGTACATTACTCATACCTCACTTTTTTGTGTATAGAACACTTTATGTCATTATAACACCGACATCGTCAGTGTAAAGAATTATTATTAATAAATCAAGGCATATGATTTATTTTTGAAAGTGCTGTCCCGTCATACTTTAGGTCTTTTTCCGGCGGCCTGATATCCGTTACTTTACCGTCCGAAGGCGGCAGGATCAGCCGCTCCGCTATGGCTGTAACGTCAGTACAGCCGGATCTCACGATCTTCTATCCCCGCCAGGATCGCGTCTTTATAATCGTCCAGAAAATCTCCGTTTTCCGCGCTCAGTCCCTGCCTGATAAGCTCGTCGGCCACCTCTCTGCAGACGGTCTCTATAATACAGACCCTCTCATCGAGCAGGTTTCTGTAAGGCTCCTTCGGCGAACTCCATGCGCCCTGCTCCGGCTGTGCGCGGAACAATCCGTCGATCCTTTTCGCCGTTTCTCCCAGGATCGGAAGACCCTCCGCTCCATTTCTCAGCCATTTGTAATAAGGTGCAAAACGCCCGTTCAGCAGGTATATCGTCCGGAAAGCGTTTTTCGCAAATTCCGAAAGCGCTATCGCGGCAGTGACAGCATCACCGCGAAGCATGGCACGCGCGTAATTGTACTGCCCCGTCTTCGCCATGTCCGACACCGTTCCGGCGAGCTTTTTCCTGCGTACTTCCTCCGGATAACCGGTCATAAGTGACTCCCTGAGCCTTGTCACCTCTCCCTCGTTATCCTCGAATATCTCACCGTTTACCGCCTCTGCCAGCAGATCCCCGGGCAGTCTCAGCCAGCGAAGCTTTGAAGCGGGCGGCTGCTCATTACCGATAAAACGTGAAAAAAAGCCGCTGACAGAGAATACGCCAGTTCTTTTTCCGGCCCGTCTGTGAGGCTCTCTCTCGATACCGCAGAAGATGCGCGGCAGCGCGTCGTAAAGCTGCTGCAGCGAGGCGCCCCTGCTTCCGTACAGATCATCCTTCAACCACAGGATAAAGCCGGGGCCGAAATCATGATCCCGGGAGATCTCATCATCGAAGCCGAAACATTCAGAGCCCTGACCGCAGAGTCCCGCCGCGATGTGAGGCATCAGCTCCGGGAAACGCTCCTCTATCGCAGGTCTGCCCACTTCATAATAATATCTTTTCGAAAGCTCCAGTCCCTTCAAATCCTGCCTCCGGTGTATATGCTGACCTCAGCCGTCTTTTCCTTTCCCGATAATACCGGATCACCGGTGTACCGGTACAATCCCGATCCATGCCGGACTATCGGCGTATCGGTGTCGTTGCGGGTAAAAAATCCAGAGGATCCGGGGAGCGAAAAAAGTATAAGAAAAGCGTGACCGGAACTGTAAGCCGGGTTCTGACGAGAATGATCATCTATCTAGACCGCGTGTCGCCGCGCGGCTCAAGCGACCTACCTGGGAGCAGACGGGCAGCCTGATCTTCCCTGCTTGGTCTTGCTTCGGATGGGGTTTACATATGCCCGCCCCGTTACCGCGGCGGCGGTAGTCTCTTGCACTGCCATTTCACCCTTACCGGGTCGCCCCGGCGGTATATTTCTGTTGCACTTTCCCTGGAGTCGCCTCCGCCGGACGTTATCCGGCATCCTGCCCTGTGAAGCCCGGACTTTCCTCACCTGTCAGATGACAGCCGCGATCATTCATTCCGGTCACGCAATGAATCTATCACAATATTTACTGTTTATCAAGCTTTGAGAGCGCCGTGATGCGGTCAGGGCCGGTCTTTACCAGTCCGTCCTTCAGCAGTCTTCCGACCGCGCGTTTGAAGGCATTCTTGCTGAGTCCCAGCTCATCTTTGATGACCTCGGGCTCCGCCTTTTCGCCGAAGGGCAGCTCTCCGTCATATGAACGCAGCGCCTCCATAATGCGGGCGGCGTCATCGTCCATCTGCTCATAGGTCTTCTTGCGCGGGCTCAGATCGAGCTTTCCGTCAGGCCGCACATTCAGGACTCTGGCCTCGATCATCTCGCCTACGTGATGCTCGCCGTAGGTCTCCTGACGCGGTATCATTCCTGCATACATGCCGTCCACCGCGACGAAGATCCCGATATCCTTTATCTCATATATCATTCCCGAGACTACATCATCTTTATGATATGGCGAGGCCGTCGAAAGCCTGCTGTAGACATGCATGGACGCTGCCGGTCTTCCGCTCTTGTCCACATATATGATGACAGGGACACTCATCCCCTCCTTCGGCCTGCCGCGCTGCTCGGCGTAAGGAAGAAAGAGTTCCTTCAGGAGCCCCCAGTCCAGAAAAGCGCCGATCCTGCTTATCTGCGTTATCTTCAGCATCGCGACAGTGCCCGCCTCCGGAACCTGTTTTACAGTCGCGATATTGCGATCTTCCGAATCTTTGTAAATATATACTTCGACGCTGTCGCCGACATCGAAGCTCCCCGCCTCCGCCTTCGGCAGCAGGACGGCATCCTCCGTATCCTCACCGGCGAGATATACGCCGTTTTCTCTTTTTCTGATGACGGTAAGCGTCTGTCTTTTTGCAACCTGGAGCATTTTGATCATCCTTTGTCCGAAATACAAGTAGATTGTAGCCCGAAGCGTACATATTGGCAAGCAAAAGAAATACCCCGGCTTTTGCCGGGGCACTGAAAACCATATCGTTTTACTTCTGTTTCAATCTACAGTACCTTCAAAAACATACGGATTCTGATCAGCCAGCTTCCGCATGATCCTCTCATGATTTGCTTTATCTTCATCCTCGTAACGGGCGAGCTCCTCCGAGATTCCGGTATTTACTTTTTCCCAGAACTCCGCCGTCCCGTTTTTCGCAAGATAATCGGCCCAACGCAGCAGGTCTTCTTCGGACTCGAATTCTATTGTCGTCCTGTAGCCCAGACCGTCCTCTGTGAAGCCGGTCTCCTCATAATTCAGCAGGTATTCCTTTGCCTCCGCAAGAGACATGGAGCCGCCTGACGCGGGGCTCTCGGTGTCTCCCGTGGCGAGGATCACAACTGACAGCAGAAATACGACAGACAGCACGATGGGGATAAATTTTAACATCTTGTTTTTCATGGTAGCCTCCTTTTTCAGCTGAACTGTGTACGGGCAATCTTCATCTGATATAAAATACTATGAGGATATAACTTTCTTTTAATTTACAACCGTTACACTCATGTAATCATCTTTTGCAAACACCGAATCAGAGAACATCATTGAAATAACAAGAATCACTGCAAGTATAGCAATAAATTTCTTTCTCTTCCTATTTTAATTACTCCTTGCGTTAGTTAATTATATTGCTTTAATGGTATTATTACATAAGGCATGTTCTATGTCAATGTTTTGTTAAAAAAGAATAAGTAAAGAAATTGGCAGTTGAGTAAAAGCAGAGGCTGTGAAAAAAAGTCTGTAAATATGTAAACCATCCGGGCCTTCTA
>JAZRWL010000149.1:0-3379 GCA_045599685.1 Lachnospiraceae bacterium | reverse complement strand
GACGGCGGTAATATATTCCGGAGGATCCATGGACAATAACAACAGAAATGGAAATAATAATGACAATAAAAAGCACGGCAATGCAATGGTCATCGCGATCATCGTGCTGCTGATGTTTTTTGCGGTGTCGCTGATATTCAGAGGCTTTACGAATACTCAGCTCGGGGAGCTCACCTACAATGATTTCCTTAAAAAGCTGGACAGCACTCCTGCCTCGGATATCAAGCTCGTTGAGCTCGATCCCGCTTATAACAAGATCACTCTTGTGATCAGTGAGAACGGCAGGGAGAATACGTACACTACCGGAATGGTCGGAAGCATGGATACGCTCTCCGCGATGCTTCTTGAAAAGGGCGTCACCTTTGAGGGAAGAGTGATAGAGGAGACCAGTGTTTTCGTCGAGCTTTTGATCTACCTTGTGCCCAGCCTGTTCTTCCTTTTCATGATAAGCTTCATGATGAAGAAGGGCGGAGGCGGCGTCATGGGCGTCGGCAAGAATACCGCAAAGGTCTATATGCAAAAGGAGACCGGCGTGACCTTTCAGGATGTTGCGGGTCAGGATGAGGCCGAGGAGTCGCTGGAGGAGATCGTGGACTTCCTGCATAATCCAGGGAAATATTCCGCGATCGGTGCGAAGCTCCCGAAGGGCGCTCTGCTCGTAGGCCCTCCCGGTACCGGCAAGACTCTGCTCGCAAAAGCCGTGGCAGGAGAGGCGAAGGTGCCGTTCTTTTCACTCGCAGGCTCTGATTTCGTCGAGATGTTCGTGGGCGTAGGCGCTTCACGAGTGCGCGATCTCTTTAAGAACGCACAGCAGCAGGCCCCCTGCATTATTTTCATCGATGAGATTGACGCCATCGGCAAGAGCCGTGACAACCGTTTCGGCGGAAATGACGAGCGCGAGCAGACCCTGAACGCGCTGCTTGCCGAGATGGACGGCTTCGATTCGTCGAAGGGCGTTTTCATACTTGCAGCCACGAACAGGCCGGAGGTCCTCGACCCGGCGCTGCTGCGTCCCGGCAGACTCGACCGCAGGATCATAGTGGACAAGCCGGACTTAAAGGGCAGGGTAGCCGTGCTGAAGGTTCACGCGAAGAACGTGAATATGGACGATACCGTGGATCTGGACGCAATTGCGATGGCGACCTCGGGCGCTGTCGGTTCGGATCTGGCAAATATGATAAATGAGGCAGCGATCCTCGCGGTCAAAAAGAACCGCAACGCGGTCTCTCAGGCGGACCTCTTTGAATCAGTAGAGGTGGTCATCGCCGGCAAGGAAAAGAAGGACCGCATCATGAATGAAAAGGAAAAGCGTATGGTCGCCTATCATGAGGTGGGACATGCGCTGGCAGCGGCCCTGCAGAAGCACACTGAGCCCGTGCAGAAGATCACCATTGTGCCCCGTACGATGGGCTCGCTCGGATACGTGATGCAGACGCCTCAGGAGGAAAAATTCCTTATGACGAAGCAGGAGCTCGACGCCGAGCTCGTGACCTTCCTTTCGGGACGCGCCTCCGAGGAGCTCTTCTTCGAGTCGATATCCACGGGCGCAGCCAATGATATCGAGCGAGCTACGCAGGTCGCCAGAGAGATGGTGACACGCTTCGGAATGAGTGAGGAATTCGGGCTGATGGGTCTCGCGACCATAGAGAATGAGTATCTGACCGGACGCGCCGTTCTGAACTGCGCTGAGAGCACCTCGGCTCAGATAGACGATGTGGTCCGCCGTATGCTGAAGGAGGCTTACGCGAAGGCAAAGGAGATCATCGGCGCAAACAGGACCACCATGGAGCGGATAGCGGGATATCTCGTAGAAAAGGAGACCATCACCGGCAAGGAATTCATGCGCATCCTGAATGAGGTGCAGGAAGAGGAGCAGGCAAAGGCCGAATCCGCCGCAAGAGTAAAGGCCGAGATCGAGGCGAGGGCGAAGGCGGTGCTCGCTGCGCAGGCCGCGGAGAGGGAAGCGGCAGCCGGGACGACAGACGCGGAACCGTCGCAGGATGATAAAGGGAACGGGCCCGACTGAGCCCGGCGATCAAACAAGGGCTGAGCAGGTTTTCTGCTCAGCCCTTTTTATTGCGAAGGGGGATCAATGTCCTCTTTTTTTATTTTTCAAGATTGAGAGAATACACCGTACCCTCGACTATATCGGTCTGATCTACGCCCGCCATCGCATATTCGCCGTCGATGTAAAAGGCCCAGTACGTACCATCCTTTTCAAAATCCGCGGTCATGCCGTTCACTTTCGTGACATACAGGCCGTAATCGCCTTCTTCTCCCTCGATCAGCCCCTCATCGATCAGAGCCTCGCCTACGGTCTTTTTTTCCGTGGTGATCGGGAAAGAGGCCTTGTTTCCTTCTCCGTCTGTGACAGTGAGCGTGAAGCTTACCGCATTGCCTGTTTCGTCGGCGGTTTCCGCTGCAGCCTGATAGGAGGCGGTATTATCCGTATTTTCCTGACAACCGGTGATCATCAGTGCCGCAGCCGTAATAAGCACCATACAGATCAGCAGCGACAGGAAGCGGTTTCCTGCTCGTTTGATCTTCATATTCATTTCTCCTTGAAATAATATTCCGTGACCATATGACCGGCGCTCGCGGTCCCTTCCGGAGATCACGTTGTGCGGGAGGTCTTCCGGCTCACATCAAAACCGCTGCCTTCTCAGGGTTCTTCCCCAATGGCACCGTCCTTACGGCAAAGACGTGCGGTTTCTTATGATGCTTACGGCGGCGTGCCCGCGCAGGCTCCGCACCTGCTTCCCTTTTCCCCACAGACAGTATAACAATGATATGAAAAGAGCGCAATATTGAGTTTTTTCAGTCTGTTTGCTATACTTTTTCCATCGCTGACCCATGGGGAGGCATAATGTTCGATATCAGGGAAGAAATAAAAAAGCTGCCGGAAAAGCCCGGTGTATATCTGATGCATGACAGTGAGGATCATATTATTTATGTGGGAAAGGCTGTCGTGCTGAAAAACCGCGTGCGTCAGTATTTTCAGAAGGGAAATAAGCGCACGCCGAAGATCGAGCGCATGATCTCGCAGATAGCGTGGTTCGAATACATGGTCACGGATTCCGAGGCCGAGGCGCTCGTGCTTGAGTGCAATCTGATAAAGGAATACCGTCCCCGTTATAATACGATGCTGATGGACGACAAGTCCTATCCCTTCGTGCGTGTGACCGTAGGCGAGGATTATCCGAGGATAATGTTCTCCCGCAGGCTGCGGCACGACGGGTCGAGGTACTACGGCCCCTTCGTGAATGCAGGCGCCGTCCGTGACGCGATCCGCCTGATACAGAAGCTGTATCATCTTCGCACCTGCGACCGCAGGCTGCCCGAGGATGAGGGGAAGGAACGTCCCTGCCTGAACCGGCAC
>JAZRWL010000148.1:0-2367 GCA_045599685.1 Lachnospiraceae bacterium | reverse complement strand
CCATAAAGGCGCCCGATACCATACCGTATGCATCGTTAAAAGCGAGGTAATCCGCCGGCAAGACACTGTTCCTGACCGCGATGTAATACAGAATCATCGTTCCGACGAGTGAGATCACAAGACTGAGAGTTTCGCTCAGCTTGAGGAAAGCAGGAGGATTATACTCCAGGGCGGCGTTTTCGGCATAGGATCTTGCCCATCTTGAAAACATCCGCTTTTCCGCGCCGGCCAGCTTTATCTTCTGTACGCCCGCTATCATCGAGTACGTCATACCGTAGGTCTTTGCAGATAACAGCATTTTTTCCTTGGTAATGCGCATCTGCATAAAGGTCGTAACCGTAGAGAGCACAAGGGTCACTACCGTTATGATAAGGGACGGTACAACAAGTGACGGAGCGAAGCTGAATATCTGCCACAGGTAAATCAGCGAGAAAAGTGACGTCAGGCCTGTAACACCGATAGACTGGAACATTATACTGCACAGGTTTTGAACGTAAGCTGACCGCTGAGAAAGCTCACCGGAGGAATAGCCGCGGAAGAAACTGACCGGCAGCGACATCATCCGGTTCATCACTGCAGCCTGTACGGCAATGTCCTGCTTTATTCCTATTCTCGCCGTGATGAGCGTCTGAAACGCGGAAAAACAGATACGCGTCACGGAAAAACAGATCATAAATCCGGCAAGGGCCGCGAGGATGCTCACACTGCCGGACTCAAGCACCGTACTGAAAAGCAGTTTTGTAAGCTTCGGGGACATCAGACCCAGAAGAGAGGCCAAAAGCATAAGGCCAACGTACAGAATCATATCGGACAGCGAAAGCTGCTCTATCATAAAATGCATCAGGTCGCGCACCGTGAGGGCTTTCATCGGAAGCGGCTTATAGAAGCATTCCGCCTCCGTATCGAGAAGCTGTTCGGTCCTTCGGTTCAGTTTTACGACCTTACCGGTTTCAAAATCGACATATTTATATCCGAATACTCTGCCGGGAATGAGAGCGACAGCTGTGCCGCTTTCACGCAGCGTCCCCAGCATCGGGCCGAGAGCGCATTTGTACCATCCCTTGTCCAGACATACCTTTCTGTGCATAACGCCCACCGGGCGCAGACAGAATTCCAGCTGTTCCTCTACGGAGTCTATCCCGTCCGGGATCTCGGTAACTTTGTTCTTCAGGTGAAAGAACTTCAGGATCTCGCCAATCGCAGACTGCGCTATCTCCTTCTCATTCAGCGCCTCCGTCAGACGTTTTCCCATGACGGCACTCGCTATTGATTCTATCGCGTCCGCGAAATTTTCGTCGTCCTTCTGTTTTCTGTATTTTAACTGTTCGTCAAACCAACTCATACCATGTGCACCCCCTTATTCACACGTTACGAGCTCGTAATAAAGTGCGCTCTTTTCCATAAGTTCCTTATGCGTGCCGCGCTCCGCTATCTCCCCATCCTTCATAACGATGATCTCATCGCAGGATCGGATCGTGGAAAGTCTGTGGGCTATGACGATGCAGGTTATGCCCCGGGCACGGATCGCCTGCACGACCTCATACTCGGTCTTTGCGTCAAGGGCACTCGTGGCTTCGTCAAGAATGATGATCGTGGGATCCTGAGCCAGAACGCGCGCGAGTTCGAATCTCTGCCGCTGGCCGCCGGAAAAGTCCCGGCCGCCTTCAATGAGCTTGTGCTGGTATCCTCCGGAGCGCTGAACGATATCGTTGTGGAGCTGTGCATCCCGCGCGGCAAGGATCATCTCAAAGTCTTGAATTGAGTCATCCCACATTTTTATGTTGTTTGCTATAGTATCCTCAAAAAGGATTATATCCTGATCGACGACCGCAAGAGAGCTCGAAAAGACATTCTTTTCGATCTGCTTCATACTCCTGCCGTCAAAAAGGATCTCTCCGCTCCACGGCTGATAAAGGCCGGATATGAGCTTGGAAACAGTCGATTTACCGCAGCCGGAGCTGCCGACGATCGCCACGGTCTTGCCCGGGGTGACCGTCAGATTGAAGCCTTTTATCAGCGGGGCGGCAAGGCGCGAGTATCCGAACACGACATCCTTCATCTCTATGTTTCCCGTGAGCTTGCTGTACTCCTCACCTTCATCTCCGTCAGGTTCAGCGAAGGTATCGTCAACGGGATATTCCATGACGTCATCCACACGCTCCATCTCCGTGCGCATTTCCTGGATATTCTGTCCGGCCGTAACGAACGTCATGGCAGGCGACATGAAGGACGTAAGGAAGCCCTGAAATCCCATTATCATACCGACCGTGAATTCGCCCTTCATGGTCAGGTACACGCCGATGATCAATACAGCGTTGTTGGCAAGGTTCTGCACAAATTGCGGGATCATGCCGAGATACTGATTCA
>JAZRWL010000147.1:0-2359 GCA_045599685.1 Lachnospiraceae bacterium | reverse complement strand
GGCCTGATAAAGCTTGCGAGGGAGGGCTTTTTCAAGCCTGAGGACACTGTGCTCTTCCTGTATTCGGGCGGCGCGGGCGGCCTTTTCGCCGTGGATATGGAGTAAGCGGGAAAACAGGCTCCGCTCCGGCGGTCGTGCCGTAAAAAGATACGGACAGGCCGGGACAGCTGTCGGATAAAGGCACGGAAGCGCGGCTTTCGGGAATGTGTGAAATGAAAGCGCGGGAGGCTGTAAGTCGCCGCGGCCCGAAGAGGGATCGCGGACGCAGAGCTTCCGGCGGGATGATGATATGACAAAACGACTTTCCATCGGAATATTCGCCCATGTAGACGCGGGCAAAACCACTCTTGCGGAGAATATCCTCTACAGGATGGGTGTTCTGCGCCGCAAGGGCCGCGTCGATCACGGCGATACTTATTTCGACGACAACGATATAGAAAAAAACCGCGGTATCACCATTTATTCGGTGAGCGCATCCTTCATGCTCGGAGATATCGAGGTGACGCTCCTTGATACGCCGGGTCATGTGGATTTTTCGGCGGAGGCTGAGCGAGTGATGCCGGTCCTGGACGCGGTCATCCTCGTAGTCAGTGCGGCGGACGGCGTGCAGAGCCATACGCGCACGCTGTGGCAGCTCTTCATGCGCTACGGTATCCCGGTCTATATCTTCGTAAACAAGATGGATACGCCCGGTGCGGATATGACGGTTGTTATGAAGAGACTGCGCAAGGAGCTGGGCGACAGCGTGATAGAGGCGGGAGCAGATGATTATTATGAGGAGGTCTCCCTCCTCGATGAGGCCCTGCTTGAGGAGTATCTCGAGACCGGCATGATAAGCGATGAGGTACAGCGGCGTCTTATCGCGGCGCGCAGGCTGTTCCCCGTCATGAGTGGCTCCGCGCTGAAGGATACCGGAGTGGACGGACTGCTCGATCTCATAGAAAGGACTGCGCCGATCCATGCTTATCCGGAGGATTTCCGGGGCAGGGTATTCAAGATTACCCGCGACAGGGACGGCAGCCGCCTGACACATCTGAAGGTCACGGGCGGCCGTCTGATGGCAAAGGATATTATCGGTACGGGTATCGGGACTGAGAGATCAGAGGAAAAGGTCGATCAGATACGTATCTATTCCGGGAAAAACTACCGTGTCGTGCCCGAGGCAGAGGCCGGAATGATCTGCGCTGTGACAGGTCTTGAAAAGACCGCCGCCGGAGAGGGACTGGGAGGCGAACAGGTGAATGTGACGCCTCAGCTCGTGCCGGTACTCAGGTATGAAGTCCTCCTGCCCGAGGGAACGGACAGGCATTCATTTTTCAAAAAGCTGTTGGAGCTTTCCGAGGAAGGGCCGGAGCTGTCAGCCTCATGGAATGACGCGCTCGGCACGATAGAACTGAAGGTGATGGGCGAGATCCAGCTGGAGGTCATAAAGACCGTCATTTCCGATAGATACGGCACGAATGTCGAATTCGGAAAGGGCAGCGTCGTATATAAGGAAACGATAGCGAATACTGTGGAGGGCGTCGGCCATTATGAGCCGCTCAGGCATTATTCCGAGGTGCATCTGCTCATGGAGCCTCTGCCGAGGGGCGAGGGTCTGATATTCGGGACGGAGTGCCGCACGGAGGTGCTCGAGAAGAACTGGCAGCGTCTGATCCTTACGCATCTGATGGAAAAGGAGCATGTCGGCGTGCTCAGCGGCTCTCCAATAACGGATATGCGTATCACGCTTGTCGGCGGACGGGCTCACGAAAAGCATACCGAGGGCGGTGATTTCCGCGAGGCGACCTACCGTGCCGTGCGTCACGGGCTCATGCAGGCAGAGAGCGTGCTGCTCGAGCCGTGGTATGAGTTTACTCTGACGCTGCCGCAGAACAAGATGGGACGCGCGATGACGGATATCGGGCTCATGCACGGCACCTGTACCGGTCAGGATTCGGACGGGGAGACCTGTGTGCTCACGGGCAGGGCGCCCGTAGCGACTATAGGGCATTACCCCTCGGAGGTGGCGGCCTATACCTCCGGGAAGGGCGGGCTGTCGCTGCGCCCCTGCGGTTATGAGACCTGCCACAATGCGGATGAGGTGCTGGGGCAGTACGCATATGATCCGGATGCGGATCTCGCGAATCCGGCCTCGTCGGTATTCTGCGTACATGGTGCGGGTTATCTCGTGGAATGGAACAGGGTGCGCTCGTATATGCATGTCGATACCGGCGTATTAAAGCACCGCACGGCGGCTGTAAGAGAGACTGCCGCAGCTCCTGCCGCAAGGAGGACTCCCGCTACGGGCGCGGTGCTCGACAAGGAGCTCGAAGAGATATTCCGCCGTACCTACGGCGAAGAGAAAAAGAGACCGAAG
>JAZRWL010000146.1:0-3854 GCA_045599685.1 Lachnospiraceae bacterium | reverse complement strand
ATGCTCGTCTATCGCGTAGATATTGTTTTCGAGTCTGTCCAGAAGATCGTTGATCTTTTCGATGGAAATGGGACGCTTGTGGCAGGCTCTGAGGATTCCCCCCTCGAGCTTTGACCTGTCAAAGGGCTCCCTTACATCGCTCTTTTTGATGACCATCAGCGGAACGGTCTCGATCTTTTCATATGTGGTGAAACGCTTTCCGCAGGATTCGCAGACTCTTCTGCGCCTGATAGAGCTGTTGTTCGTGTGCCTGGTATCGATCACTTCCGAGTCTTTACCGCCGCAGTACGGGCATTTCATATATGCTCCCCCTTAATTTTTACCGAATTCCGACAAAACAAGCCCGGAATTGCGTTCCAGGACCATCCCTACGCTCCAGCTGTTTATGAACAGGAGCAGAGGACTTCCCTTCATATCCTTTATCAGCTTCATATCCGAGGTACCGGTCAGCTTTTCTACATCCTTTTCGCTGGTTTCTATCCAGCGGATATACTCATAAGGCAGCTGCTCAAGCTTTACCTCGACATTGTATTCGTTCTTCAGTCTGAACAGCAGCACGTCGAACTGCAGTACGCCGACGACACCTACTATGATCTCTTCCATTCCGGTGTGATATTCCTGGAATATCTGAATCGCGCCTTCCTGCGCGATCTGTGAGATCCCCTTGATGAACTGCTTTCTCTTCATCGTATCGATCTGGCGTACTCTCGCAAAATGCTCGGGCGCAAAGGTCGGTATTCCCTCATATGAGAAGCTCTGGCCCTTCGCGCAGATAGTATCTCCTATGGCGAAGATTCCGGGGTCGAAAACACCGATGATATCGCCCGCATAGGCTTCTTCGACGATAGTACGGCTCTCGGCCATCATCTGAGTAGACTGATTCAGTCGCATAAGCCGGTTCTCTCGCACATGGTTGACCTCCATACCGCTCTCGTATTTTCCGGAGCAGATCCTCATGAAGGCGATCCTGTCGCGGTGAGCTTTGTTCATATTGGCCTGGATCTTGAATACGAAGGCCGAAAAATCCGATTCCACAGGGTCTATCACACCCTTGTCCGATAGTCTCGCTTCCGGAGGCGACGTCATATTCAGGAAATGCTCGAGGAAAGTCTCTACGCCGAAATTCGTGAGTGCAGAACCGAAGAATACGGGACTCAGCTCACCCTTCAGCACCATTTCAATATCGAGACCGTGACCGGCTCCGTCGAGGATCTCAGTCTCTTCCCGCAAAGCACTCATGAAATCTGCGCCTATCCTGCTCTCCGTTTCAGGTGCGTCGGGGTCGAGATAGGTGATATCGATCTCGTGCTGTCCAGCGCCCTCCGCGTGGAAGGTTGCGATGCGGTTCTTGTCTCTTTCGTATATGCCTTTGAAATTCTTTCCCGAGCCAATAGGCCAGTTCACGGGGCAGGTCTCTATTCCGAGCACATGCTCGATATCGTCCATCAGATCGAAGGGATCCTTCGCATCGCGGTCGAGCTTGTTTACGAAGGTAAATATCGGGATATGACGCAGCATACAGACCTTAAAAAGCTTTATGGTCTGTGCCTCTACGCCCTTTGAGGCGTCGATCACCATTACGGCTGAGTCGGCGGCCATCAGCGTACGGTATGTATCCTCGGAGAAATCCTGATGTCCGGGCGTATCGAGGATATTGATGCAGTATCCGTCATAATTGAACTGCAGCACGGACGATGTAACAGAGATACCGCGCTCCTTTTCTATCTCCATCCAGTCTGATACGGCATGCTTCTGTGTCTTCTTGCCCTTTACCGAACCGGCGAGATTTATCGCTCCGCCGTAGAGCAGGAATTTTTCCGTAAGTGTTGTCTTGCCTGCATCAGGATGCGATATGATAGCAAATGTTCGTCTTTTTGTGATCTCTTCTGATAAGGTCGTCATACTGTGATATAGTCACTCCGTAATAAATCATGGCTGCGTTAACGCTCACCCGGAATCTCGGGGCAAAACGTGCGTCCTTAACTAATATATCATATCATAAAGTCTGAAAAACAAAAGTCCTATTCTTTTTCTCCGGCGAAAACGCGCAGTGCTTTTTCAAGTCCCTCCGGGTCTTCGATAAAGCTATTTACCGCTATGCCTGAGCCGTTTTTCAAAACGATCGATAGGCTGCGCTTTTTCCCGTTTTTACTGAAGATATCTCTTATCTCCGCGACTTCGTCCCGGTAAATCACTCTCAACAGGCGTCCCTTCGATATACGCAGAGCGGTCTCGGTCAATTCATATCTGATGTACGACTTGAATATCAGCCCAGCTCCTATTATTACGGCGCTTAAAATGACTCCGATCCCGGCTGTCGTAAATAAGGACGATCTTCGCATGAACTCTGGCTGCTCCGCAGCGATCAGATAGTAATATACTGCCGCAAAGGACAGCGTCAGCAAAAAGCAGGCGCCTGATGAAAGCATTACCAGGCGCGCGTATTTCTTTCCTGCAATGAAGTCTTGTGATAGCATCAGGTCTCCTTATAATTCATCCCAGTTGTCCTTTGCATAGGAGGCGTCCTCGCTCTCCTCAAAAGGCTTCAGCACACTTTCATCTTCATCGCCGCTCAGATCACTGAATTTCACCGGCTCGTTGCCGAAGGGATCGATATAGGCGATTTCCTGAAAATCAAGTGTAGACGATGTAATACCCTTCTTTTCAAGCCTTGCCTCGGTGCGGCTCTTTATCCAGGCATATATTATCGCGAGCACGGGTACTCCGACAAGCATTCCGATCAGGCCGAAGAAGCCGCCTCCTACGACGAGGGCTACAATGACCCAGAACCCGCTCAGGCCGGTCGCCGAGCCGAGGATACGGGGACCGATCACATTTCCGTCGAATTGCTGAAGCAGAATAATGATGATTACGAAGGTCAGAGCTTTCAGCGGATCGATCAGCAGAATGATGAGCGTGCTCGGTATAGCGCCGATGAAAGGGCCGAAGAACGGTATGATATTGGTGACTCCCACAATGACCGAAATCAGCATCGACATCGGAAGTCCCAATATCCTCATCAGTATGAAGCAAAGCACTCCGATAATGACCGAGTCGATTATTTTACCGTTTACGAATCCGCCGAATACATTGTCGGATAATTTCCCCAGCTCAAACAGCTCCCTTGAATGCTTTTCATTGAATGCCGCAAGGATGAACTTCTTGCCCTGCGCTATGAAAAGCTCCTTTGAGTTCAGTATGTACACGCATATGATAAGGGCTATCACGCAATCCAGAAGTCCTCCGATAGTGGCGATGACGCCCGAAGAGATACGGCTGAACAAAACCTCCGAAGCGGGAACGAGCTTCTCCTGCGCCCATGAAACTATCTTGTCCGACCAACTGCCCAGATTCTCCGTTATATACGATGACGCCCCGCTCTGATTATTCAGATGCGACTCTATCATTTCTATGGTTGAGTTGAAGTATGCCGGGAGCTTGGGAACGAGAGCGGAAACGCTCTCATACAGTCCCGGGATTATCAGCATGATAAGGCCGGTAACTATCACGAATATCAGGATGAGCACCACAACGGATGCGAGTATCCTTGCAGCTTTGAGTCCCGTTCTGTGTCTTTTGAACCTGCCCTTGAGTCTTTTATATGCTTTTCGTACCGTCCAGTTGTATACCGGAGAGAGCAGATAAGCTATGATTATTCCTATATAGAACGGTCTCAGTATTCTGTTTATCGCTGAAAAAGTGCTCCTTAAATCGTCGAAATTATGCACATAATAATACGCCATTATAAGAGCAAAGCCCACCAGAAATACGGCCAGACATTTCCCCGCAAGTTCTCTGCTGAATAATGAATTTTTTCCCTTTTGACTGTCGTTCATCACATCACCTCGTGCCGG
>JAZRWL010000145.1:0-3843 GCA_045599685.1 Lachnospiraceae bacterium | reverse complement strand
CAGAGCCCTCAGGAGATGATCCAGCTGATGACAGGTCTGAAGCCTGAGGAGGAGCCGGAATCAAAGCATCTCTGGCCTGAGGAGTACGATGAGGCTGACGATGATATCGAGCTTTCGTCCGGCGAAGATGCGGAGTGAGGCCCTTCTATGATCGAGCTTGACAGAGTCGGTGTTTTCCTGAATGCTCTCGAGACGGATCTGCCGTCTTATCTTGAGGAAATAGAAGAATACGGCAGGAGGCATGGCTTCCCTCTGATAAAAAGGGAGACCGCTTCTCTGCTTATTTTTATGATAAATGCGATAAAGGCCGGAAAAATACTTGAAATAGGTACGGCGATCGGCTATTCAGCCCTCCTTATAGCATATTTCGGGAAAAACACTGCCAGGATAGATACTATCGAGATAAATGAAAAGAATGCGGATCTTGCAGAAGAAAATTTCCGGAAGCATGCGGGTCTCTCAGGATCGGAGATCGATCTGATCCGCGGCGACGCGGGAATAGTACTGCCGGCGCTGGAAGGACCGTATGACTTTATTTTTCTGGATTCCGCGAAGGGGCAGTATCCGTTGTATCTGCCGGAACTGAAAAGACTGCTTGCGCCCGGCGGCGTGCTTTTTACGGATAATATCCTGCAGGAGGGCACTCTGCTGGAGTCGAGATATTTTGTTGAAAGAAGGGACAGGACGATACATTCACGTATACGTGAGTTTCTTTATCAGATAAAGCACGATGATGAGCTGATTTCCGCCGTCATTCCCGTGGGTGACGGCGTCGCTCTTTCATATAAAAAGGAGAAAAACTGTGGAGAGAAAAAAACCTGAACTGCTTATGCCTGCCGGCAGCCCCGAGCTGCTCCGAACTGTGATCGAATACGGCGCTGATGCGGTATATCTTGGTGATGAGACGATGAGCCTGAGAGCGAAGGCGAAGAATTTTACCATTTTTGATATCAGAGAAGCCGTAAAATACGCGCATGAGAGGGGCGTAAAGGTCTATATCGCTGCGAATATCTTCGCTCATAACGATGACCTCAAAAAGGCGCTGAAGCTTTTCCTGCTGCTGAAGGATGTAAAGCCCGATGCTCTCATCATCTCCGATCCCGGAGTGTTTTCGATAGCGAAAAGCATCTGCCCCGATATCCCGGTGCATATCAGTACACAGGCGAACAATACGAATTACGCGACCTGGCTCTTCTGGCACGAGCTGGGCGTAAAGCGTCTCGTTGCGGCGAGGGAACTTTCCGTATCCGAGGTATTCGAAATAAAGGAACAGCTTCCGGATGATATGGAAATAGAGTGCTTCGTGCACGGAGCGATGTGCATTTCATATTCCGGACGCTGCCTGATCAGCAATTATCTTACGGGACGTGATGCGAACCGCGGCGAATGCACGCATCCCTGCCGCTGGTCGTATCAGCTCATGGAGGAAAAGCGTCCCGGAGAATATATGCCGGTCTTTGAAGATGAGAGAGGTACATATCTTTATCATTCAAAGGATCTCTGTATGATAGATCATCTGCCCGAGCTGATAGAGTCGGGCGCCGACAGTCTGAAGGTCGAGGGACGCATGAAGAACGCGCTCTATGCCTCGACTGTAGCGAGAGTATACAGACAGGCGATCGATGATTATTTCATTTCGCCGGATATATATCATGACAATCTCGATTATTACAGATCCGAGATCGCGAAGTGCTCAAACCGCGGTTTTACCACCGGCTTTTACTTCGGAAAACCCACCGAAGAGGATCAGATATACGACAACAGCCAGACATTGAAGGAATATCTTTATCTCGGCACGATCATGAACGACGAAAAGGGCGCCTCCTTTGTTCAGAAAAACAAATTCTCCGTGGGAGACGAGATCGAGGTCATCAGACCCGGTGACGAGACGATAAACGCCACGGTAAAGGCTCTGTATAATGAAGAGGGTGAGCCCATACAGACCGTCCCGCACGCAAGCACGAAAAACTACGTGGACCTCGGCATGGAGCTGCATGACTACGACGTGATGAGGATGAAGAATCCGGAGGAGGGGCAATGAACATTCCTGCCGCATATGAGCTGATACGGAAAAAATATATCAATGAGATAGCTTCCGATACGTATCTTCTCAGGCATAAAAAGAGTGGAGCGAGCCTCTTTGTCACCTGTAATGATGATGACAACAAGGCCTTTTATGCCGCTTTTCGCACTCCCGTGGATAACAGCACCGGGAAGCCGCACATTCTCGAGCATTCCGTGCTGTGCGGTTCCGACAGATATCCCGTGAAAGATCCGTTCATGGAGCTTTCGCGCAGCTCTCTGAAGACCTTTCTGAATGCCTTCACCTATCCTGACAAGACCGTATATCCTGTATGCAGCTGCAATGACAAGGATTTTCACAATCTTATGTCTGTATATCTCGACGCGGTCTTTCATCCGCTCATCTATTCAAAGCCGGAAATTTTCAGGCAGGAGGGCTGGCACTATGAGCTCAACGCTGAGACGGGAGAGCTCGAGGTGCACGGTGTCGACTACAATGAGATGAAGGGCGCGTTTTCCGATCCCGAAACATTGCGTTTCAGGTATATCGGAGAGTATCTTTATCCGGATACACCTTATCGCAACGAGTCCGGCGGTGACCCGGGGGAGATCCCCGCACTGACCTATGAGGAATTCCTGGATTTTCACAGGACATATTATCATCCCTCGAATTCCTGTATCTTTTTATACGGAGATATGGACGCGGAAAGAGAACTGGATTTTATTGACCGGGAGTATCTTTCTCATTATGACAGCATAGATCCGCACTCCGACATTCCTTTGCAGGGGGCCTTCGATGGCCTGCGCAGCTATTCTAAAGAATATTCAGTCGGAAATGATGAGGACACGGAACACAAATACTGGATGACGAGAGCATGGTGTGTCGGGACGAATCTCGACCCGCAGCTCATGCTGGCTTTTCAGGTGCTGGACCGTGTGCTGACGGGCACAGAAGGCTCTCCCGTCAGACAGGCGCTGATTGATGCTGAGATCGGTGAGGATGTATACGGTATCTGGTCTCCGGATATGCTCCAGCCGAGCTATGCCGTAGTGGCCAAGAATATGGAGGCTTCTGATCGGGAACGCTTTGCGGCCGTCCTTGACGGGGTGCTGCGTGAGACTGTCCGGGACGGGCTCAATGAAAAGGATCTCCGCGCGTCGATCAATTTCCTTGAATTCCAGGCAAGAGAGGCTGATTTCGGGTCATACCCCAAGGGGTTGGCCTTTGGTCTCCAGTGCCTCGACAGCTGGCTTTATGATAAGAACGAACCCTCAATGCACCTGGAATACGGCAGTACCTTTGAGTTTCTGAAGGAGCAGGTGGGTACGGGGTATTACGAAGAGCTCATCAGAACATATCTCATAGACAATCCGCACTGTATCGAACTCGTCCTCGAACCCTCGGAGACGCTCATGGCAGAGACTGAGGCTGCCTTCGCAGAGAAAATGTCAGAGATCAGGGCCGGGATGACCGAAACTGAACTGCAGGATATCAAAACCGCGTCTGAACAGCTGCTCGCTTTTCAGGAGGCAGAGGATACGGATGAGGCCAGAGCGACCATACCGAAGCTGCAGCTTTCCGATCTCGGAAAGGGGTACCGTTTGCTGAAGGCCGAGCCGTACAGCGTACACGGAATCCCGGTCGTCCATCATGAAATATTCACCGGACAGATCGCCTATGTGACGTTCCTTTATGATCTCAGTACCGCTGCGATAGAGGATATCTTCGCGCTGACGGTACTGCGCAATGTTTTCGGCCTGATGGATACTCTGGACAGGCCGTACAGGGATCTTTCCAATGAGATAATGCTGTGCACCGGC
>JAZRWL010000144.1:0-7203 GCA_045599685.1 Lachnospiraceae bacterium | reverse complement strand
GGGAAGGAACGTCCCTGCCTGAACCGGCACATCGGCCTGTGCGACGCACCCTGCGCCGGAGCGGTCAGTGTCGAGCAATATAACAGATCGCTGCAGGAGGCGATGGCTTTCCTCGAGGGAAATTACAGGCCGGTAGAAGACGGCCTCCGCGCGAAGATGACGGAGGCAGCCGACAATATGGCCTTTGAGGAGGCAGCGGGCTACAGAGAACTCCTAAACGGTATAAAGATCCTGCGTGAAAGCCAGAAGATGTCCGATACGGGCGAAGAGGACAGGGATATAATCGCTCTCGCTTCGGACGAAAAGGAGGCTCTGGCACAGATCTTTTTCGTTCGCGACGGAAAGCTCATCGGCAGGGATCATTTTCGTATCAGAGTGGCAGAGGGCGACGGAACGGACCAGATACTATTTGACCTCATCCAGCAATATTACAGCGGAACGCCCTTCATCCCCGCCGAGATAATGCTGCAGGCGCTCCCCTGCGAGGCTGACAGCCTGGAAAAATGGCTCAGCCTGAAATCCGGCCACAAGGTCGTGCTCGTGAACGCGAAGCGCGGGAAAAAGCACAAGCTGATGGAGCTCGCCGAAGAAAATGCGAGGCTTCTTCTCAATCAGAACAAAGAAAAGGTAAAGCGTGAGGAAGCCCGTACCGTCGGAGCGGAGCGTGCTTTGAGGGATCTTTTGGGATTGCCTGTGCTCGAGCGCATTGAAGCCTTTGATATATCGAATATCAGCGGCTTTATGTCGGTCGGCTCGATGGTCGTTTTCGAGGGCGGTAAGCCCCGACCGAACGATTACCGCAAATTCCGGATAAAGAGCGTGGACGGTCCGAATGATTACGCCTCTCTGAGTGAGGTGATAATACGCAGGTTTTCGCACGGGATAAACGAGCGGAATACGCTGCGCGAAAACAGCATGGACGAAAAATACGGGAAATTCACGGCCTTTCCCGACCTGATACTGATGGATGGAGGCCGGGGGCAGGTAAACGTGGCTGAGGAGGCGCTCGACGCGCTCGGCCTGGACATACCCGTCTGCGGCATGGTAAAGGATGACAATCACCGCACCCGAGGGCTTTATCATAACGGAGTGGAAGTGCCAATGGATACACATTCGGAAGTCTTCCATTTCATCACGCGGATCCAGGACGAGGCGCATCGCTTCGCGATAGAGTATCACCGTTCGCTGCGTGGGAAGAATCAGGTGCATTCCGTGCTTGATGACATAGACGGCATAGGCCCCGTGCGCCGACGTGCGCTGATGCGCACCTTCGGCAATATAGACGACATGCGCGCCGCGAGCTTTGAAAAGCTGATCGCCATCCCCGAGATGGATAAGGCCGCGGCGGAGAGAGTATATGCCTTTTTCCACGACGGAGAGCTGCCGCAGATCGAAGGCGAAGAGGGATGAGGGAGAAGGGAACGATTCGGGTCTGCTTGAAAAGTCATAAGAAGTGCGTCATTAGTTAACCTATCCGTCGATTTACTATGTGATGTTTTTATAATGGAAGGTGTTGATATGTTTAATAGTGACAGTTCAGACACATTACCCGGCCTATATCGCCGGCATTCGTGAGGTCTGACTGACAATTCTTTATTCCACCTGTATTTGTTACCTACATTGACAAAAATCACGGTCTGCTATATGATGAAGCCACAGGGACGTATGTCCCTGCATTTTTCGCGACAGGAGTAAAAAATGGCATTAGTTACTGTAGCCAGAATGGCGGAGGAAATGAGTCTCCGCAATCTGACGCCGGATATAGATGCGGAAGAAAAAAAGATCAGTACGCCGGACCTGAATCGTCCGGCGCTGCCTATTGCGGGCTTTTATGAGTTTTTTGACAGCAACAGAGTGCAACTGATCGGAAAGGTCGAATCGGCATATCTCGCTACGCTGAGCCCCGATGAGCGCCGCGCAGCCATGAACAGGTTGTTCAGCACGGGCATCCCCTGCATCATTTACTGCAGAGGAAACGTCCCCGATGACGATACGCTGATGCTCGCGAGAGAGCACGAAGTCCCGCTGCTTTATACGAAAAGCGGTACGAGCCAGACGATAACCCGTATCAGCCACTATCTTTCAAAGTGGCTTTCTCCCTCGATCACGATCCACGGTGTTCTGATCGACGTACTCGGCGAGGGCGTCCTGATTACGGGCGAGAGCGGGATAGGAAAGAGCGAGGCCGCCCTGGAGCTGATAAAGCGAGGCCACCGTCTCGTCGCCGATGACGCGGTAGAGCTGCGCAAGGTGGACGATGAGACACTGATAGGCACGGCGCCGGATATCACGAGAGATTTCATCGAGCTGCGCGGAGTCGGCATCATGAACGTGAAGACCCTCTTCGGCGTGCAGAGCGTGAAAAAGGAAATGCAGATCGATATGGTAATCCATCTCGAGGACTGGAGCCGTGAGGCGATATATGACAGACTCGGGAACAAGGATGAATATGTGGAATATCTGGGCAATAAGATCCTGAAATACACGCTTCCGCTCCGCCCCGGCCGTAACCTCGCGGTTATCGTGGAGGCGATAGCGGTCAATTACAGACAGAGACGCATGGGATATCAGGCGGTCGATGAATTTTATAAGCGTGTCCAGGAAAATCTCGTAAAAAACGGTGTGTGATATATGAGAATGCTTGAAAATGAGCCGATGCGTGACCATACGGCCTTTCGTGTGGGAGGTCCGGCGAGACTTTTTATCATCCCCGAGGATATAGATGAGGCGCGTCTTGCCGTGCGATATTGTGTCGGCGAAGGTCTTGACTATACGGTGATAGGCCGCGGCAGCAACCTCCTGGTCGCTGACAGCGGTTATGACGGCGCCGTGATCTGTCTGGGCGAGGCGATGTCGGCGATAAGTATAAACGGCAATGAGCTCATCGCCGAGGCGGGCGCTGCACTGAGCGCACTGGCGAATGCCGCGCAGAAAAGCGGGCTGACGGGGCTCGAATTCGCGGCGGGCATACCCGGTTCTCTGGGAGGTGCATTGCTGATGAACGCCGGCGCTTACGGCGGAGAAATGAAGGATATAGTCTCATCCGTGGTCCTTCTGTTCCCGGACGGGAGCATCGAGGAAAAAGACGCGGATTATATGGAGTACGGTTACAGACACAGCCGCGCTATGACGGAGGACTGCGTCATCCTAGGCGGAAAGCTGAAGCTTTTGCCGGGGGATCGGGAAGAGATTCAGTCAAGGATGGCCGAGCTCGCGCAGAAGCGCCGTGAAAAGCAGCCGCTCGAATTCCCGAGCGCGGGGAGCTTTTTCAAGCGTCCCGAGGGGCATTTCGCAGGAGCGCTGATAGAGGCTTCGGGGCTCAAGGGATATACCGTGGGCGGAGCGCAGGTATCGGAGAAGCACGCAGGTTTCATTATCAATATCGGAGGGGCTGCGGCTGCGGATATCGCGGCGCTGTCCCGTCATGTCATCGAAAAGGTATATCAGGATCACGGCGTGCGGCTGGAGCCTGAGGTAAAGACTCTGGGCGAATTCAAATGACATTTTCGGCGAAGGTGAAGGAAGAGCTGGAGAAAACGAGGGAGGAAAGCAGACGCAAAAGGCCCTCTTCTTCGGCTTCAAACAAAAAGCGTGATGAGGAAGCCCGCAGAAGCTATCTGCGGGAGCTTTTTCTGTCCGGCGGGACGGTCAGCGATCCGAAAAAATCCTATCATCTGGAGATAAACTGCGGAGCGGACGGAACGGCGGAGCACGCAGCGTGCCTGCTGGCAGAGGCCGGGATAAATGTGAAGCTCCACAGGCGCGGCGAGGACCGGTGTCTGTATCTGAAGGATGCCGACGATATCGCTGATATGCTGAATTATCTGGGCGCCCCGCAGGCCATGATGGAACTCGAAAACGCGCGTATCCTGCATGATATCAGCGGCAGCGTGAACCGTCAGGTCAATTGCGAGACCGCGAATCAGAACAAGACGATCGTGGCATCGATGGCCCAGCTGCGCACGATAGAGATCCTCGAAAAGAACAAGGCCCTGAAGACCCTGCCGCCCGAGCTTTATGAACTGGCGATGCTTCGCAGGGAAAATATCGATGTGCCGCTAAAGGATCTCGGCGCAATGTTAAAGACTCCGCTCGGAAAGAGCGGAACCTATCACCGTTTCAGGCGTATTGAAAAAATAGCGGAGGAGCTGGAGCAGAAATAGGGCGGCGCCCTTTATTTGTGGAACAGCTTCTTGGTCTGATGCTTGGGCTCGCAGGTAAGGCGTATCCCGAGTTTTTTTAATGTATTCACATCTACCTGAGAGAGCATCACAGTGCTGTGGGCCTCGGTATTATTGAGATCCTTCAGGCAATCCATGGCTTTTTTCGCGATTGGATCCTGCGCCGCACAGATCGAGAGCGCGATGAGGACCTCGTCGGTATGGAGGCGGGGGTTGTGATTTCCCAGATGATTGACCTTCAGCTCCTGAATGGGGCCTATTACCTCGGGGGACATCAGCAGGGTGGATTTCGATATCCCGGCGATAGATTTCAGAGCGTTCAGCAGCATCGCGGAGGCAGGGCCCAGCAGTGAAGAGGTCTTGCCTGTGACGATGGTGCTGTCATTGAGCTGGAGCGCCATCGCGGGCGCACCGGTCTCAGTCTCCTTGTTCAGCGCGGCGGCGACTACGGCGCGGTCGCTTACGGAAATACCGGCGCGGTTCATGATCAGTTCGATCTTTACGGTGGTCTCATGGGTGCCCAGTCCCTGACGTTCGCCGCAGAGCGCGTCGAAATATCTGCGGATGATCTCCTCTTTTGAAGCTTCTGATACGGCAAAATCATCGATAATGCAGCTGCCGGCCATATTTACACCCATGTCCGTGGGTGATTTGTACGGCGAACTGCCGTAGATCAGCTGGAACATGGTCTTCAGTACGGGGAAGATCTCCACGTCGCGGTTGTAATTGACGGTGCTCTTGCCATAGGCTTCGAGATGGAAGGGGTCGATCATATTGATATCGTTCAGGTCTGCCGTAGCGGCCTCATAGGCGAGATTGACCGGATGGCCGAGGGGGAGATTCCAGATGGGGAAGGTCTCATATTTCGCGTATCCTGATTTTATGCCCTTTTTGTTGTCGTGGTAAAGCTGTGATAGGCAGATCGCCATTTTGCCGCTGCCGGGGCCGGGAGCGGAGACTACTACCAGCGGGCGGGTGGTCTCGATATACTCGTTTTTTCCGTACCCCTCGTCACTGACGATACGATTCACGTCATAGGGATATCCGGGGATAGGATAATGCTTATAGCTTTTGATCCCCAGCGCCGCGAGTCGCGCGATGAAGGCCTCTGCCGCAGGCTGTCCCTGATATCTTGTGAGCACGACGCTGTTTACGAGGAAGCCGTTTCCCCGGAAAGCGTCGATCAGGCGAAGGACATCCAGATCGTAGGTGATGCCGAGATCGCCGCGGATCTTGTTTTTTTCGATATCGTCAGAATTGATGGCTATGACGATCTCGGACTGATCCTTCAGCTGACGCAGCATATTGATCTTGCTGTCGGGAAGAAAGCCGGGCAGCACGCGGGAAGCGTGGAAATCGTCGAAGAGCTTGCCTCCGAATTCGAGATAGAGCTTACCGCCGAATTCGGCGATGCGCTCCTTTATCATTTCCGACTGTGTGCGAAGATATTTGTCCTGATCGAAACCTGTACGGTTCATTTTAGCTCCTTTTTGCTGCGGCATATTGCCGGAAGGGTGCTTTACTGTATGCGGAGGCCGCGCGAGTCCCGGATCCGTATAGCGGCCGGGGGGCATATTCGGCCACGCAAAATTCCACCACATAATATCATAATGATTATGTCTGCCTGCGTCAAGTGCCGCCCCTGCCCGCCTGCGGGCGATATTCTTTGACATTATTCATGCCAGAGACTAAAATATAATCGGGAGAAAAGCTATGTTTACACATCTGCATGTACATACTGAATACAGCCTTCTGGACGGCGCGTCAAAGATCAAAGAATTGCCCGCGAGGGCGGCGACGCTCGGAATGGATAGTCTCGCGATCACGGATCACGGCGTCATGTATGGCGTGATAGACTTTTACCGTGCCTGCAAAAAGGTCGGCATCAAGCCGATACTCGGCTGTGAGGTCTATGTGGCGCCCGATTCCCGTCTCATAAAGGATTCAAAGGGCGATGACAGATATAATCACCTCGTCCTGCTGGCGGAAAACGATGCAGGCTACGCGAATCTCGTAAAAATAGTCTCGATGGGCTTTGTGGACGGCTTTTATTACAGGCCGAGGATCGATGAGGAGGTCCTGAGACAGTACCGCGAGGGCATCATAGCTTTGTCGGCCTGCCTTGCCGGAGAGGTGCCGAGACTGCTCCTGCGCGGGAATTATGAGGCCGCAAAGGCCAACGCGCTGAAATACCGTGATATCTTCGGAGAAAACAATTATTATCTCGAACTTCAGGATCACGGCATCCCCGAGCAGCAGACGGTGAACGCAGGGATAATGAGGATGAGCCGCGAGACCGGGATACCGATGGTCGTGACGAACGATGTGCATTATACGAATTCCGACGATGTCGAGCCGCATGATATCCTGCTCTGCATCCAGACGGGGAAAAAGCTTGCGGATGAGGACCGTATGCGCTATGAGGGCGGGCAGTATTATCTGAAATCCGAAGAGGAGATGCGTTCTCTTTTCCCTTACGCACAGGAAGCGATCGAAAATACGCACAGGATCGCCGAGCGCTGCAATGTGGAGATCGAATTCGGCAATACGAAGCTCCCTGCGTTCGACGTGCCCGAAGGATACGATTCCTGGACCTATCTGAACAAGCTCTGTGCCGACGGACTGGCGGCACGCTATCCGGACGATGATGGGACGGCGTCGGAGCGCCTTACCTACGAGCTTTCCGTTATCCGAAAAATGGGATACGTGGATTATTTCCTCATCGTCTGGGATTTTATTAATTTTGCCAAGAAAAACGGCATCCCCGTGGGCCCCGGCAGAGGCTCCGCTGCGGGCAGTCTCGTTTCTTACTGCCTCAGGATCACGGATCTGGATCCGCTGAAATACAATCTGCTTTTTGAGCGCTTCTTAAACCCGGAGCGTGTGAGCATGCCCGATATCGACATAGACTTCTGCATGGACAGGCGGCAGGAGGTCATCGACTATGTCACGAGGAAATACGGCAGTGACCGTGTAGTGCAGATCGTGACCTTTGGCAGGCTGGCGGCACGCGGCGTCGTAC
>JAZRWL010000143.1:0-3414 GCA_045599685.1 Lachnospiraceae bacterium | reverse complement strand
TGCTGGAAAACCATACCCATGCGCTGACGATGGACATTTATATCGATATCCTTTGCGGTGATATCGATCCCTTCGAAGAATATCTGACCGCTGTCAGGCGTCTCGAGCAGATTAAGGCAGCGCAGAAAAGTGCTTTTTCCGCCGCCGGAGGGGCCTATGATGGAGACGACCTCGCCTTTTTTGATATGCTCATTCACACCCTTCAGTACATGGAGCCTGCTGTGCTCAGAGTTCTTTAATGTAAAGCTTTTGTGAAGATCTACTGTCTTAATCAACCTGGAGCCTCCTTTCCACGATACCGAGCAGCTTCGTGAGCACGTAGGTAAGCAGGAAATAAATCACAGCTACGATCGTCAGGCACTCGAGGCTGAGGTAGGTGATGCCCTTTACTATGGCATACTGAGTCATGACCTCTCCTACGAAGAAGGTCGATGCCAGCGAGGTATCCTTTACGATCATTATGAACTCATTGCCAAGCGCAGGCAGGATACTCTTTACCGCCTGAGGCAGCACGATCTTTCTCATGGTCTGCTTCGATGTGAGGCCGAGACTGCGCGCGGCTTCAGTCTGGCCGGGATCGACTGACTGGATGCCGGAACGGAAAACCTCGGAAAGATAAGCGCCGGAATTGATGCAGAGCGCTACCGAAACACTGAAAAAGGTCGAGACCTCAAAGGGTAGCATCTTCGGCACCAGAAAATAGCCGACATAGAGCTGGAGCAGCATGGGCGTACCGCGGATCAGCGCGATCCAACCGGTGGAAAGTGCCCTGAGCACCGAGAATCTCGAATTTTTACCGAAGTACAGGACCAGACCGATAATTACGCCGAAGAAGATCGTGATGACGGACAAGAGCAGCGTATTGCTGACGCCCGTGATCAGGAACTCATCCCAGTATTCGGCAAAGATCCTTGCGATGTTTTCAAAAAATTCCAAGGGGAAGTCCTCCTCTCATTTCCCGTACGCATGGCAGCCGGAATTGCCCTTAATGCGCACTTACAGGACCCGCAAGCGGGTCCTGTATTTTTTTATTGCGATTAATACCTGTTATCACTCTGTAGCGACATTACCTTCGTCGTCGTAGGAGATCTCAGCTGCGGTATCGATACCGGCCAGAGCCTTGGCATCTGAATACCAGCCTGCATAGAGACCTTCGCTGTAAGCCTTCGCCAGGATCTCATTGACCTTAGCCGTCAGCTCGTCATCACCCTTCTGAAGAAGGATAACGTTATTCGACTGCTCCTCGCTGACTTCGAAATCAAAGCCGCTGAATGCGATGGCGTCGTTGTTGGAGATGATGGCTTCGCCGTTGCCGTGAGCTACCGCGAGAGCGTCGATATTGCCGTTTCTCAGAGCCTCTACGGCGGTTCCTATATCGATGAAGGGAGTGATCGTGATATTATCGGGCAGCTGAGTGCTGCAGAGATCAAACTGCAGAGAAGCGGTCTGAGCGCCGATATTGAGACCTGCGAAATCCTCGGCCTTTGAGAACTGGCCTTCCTTCTCCTTCAGGACGATGATGGACTGCTGAGTCTCGTTGTTGCCCGCATAGTAGAAGTCGGACATATTGTAATTCTTCTCACGCTCGTCAGTCTTTGAATATCCGGAGATGGACATATCGACCGAACCGGAGGATACGGCTACCTGGCAGGCATCGAAGCTCATGGGCTCGATCACCAGCTCCTTGCCGAGCTCGTCAGCGATGAAATTCGCCAGAGTGACATCGAAACCTACATACTGCTCCTGGCCGCTCTTGCTGGTGTCTACGAACTCCATGGGAGCGAAATCGGGTGAAAGAGCTACAGTGAGCTTGTTCTCGTCATCACTTCCGCAGCCTACGAGGCCCAGCATGGACACTGCCATGAGGACTGCTAACGCTTTTGCAAAATACTTCTTCATAAATAATACCCCTTTGCGAAAAATGCGATGTTCGTTATTTATACGGCAGGAAATGTGTTTTGTCAAATTATTTTTTTGTTTATTTATTGATTTTTAATAAAATTCAACCGTAATTTTAGTAAAATACGTCCGAAATCTCAGAAAAGCATCAGAGTTTACAGGTTTTTGGCAAGAAAACAAAAATAAGATTATTTACCGCACAGCTTCGCTCAGGGATATGTATATACATTATTTTATACATCAAGTATTCGGCTTCTGCTCCGCCAGATACTCTATCACTCCGTGCGCTGCAACATTGCCCTCTCCCACTGCCTTTGCGTACTGATAGGGACGGCCCGTGCAATCCCCTGCGGCGAAGCAGCCGGGAAGATTCGTCCTGCAGGCGCGATCTACCGGTATATGACCGTTTTCGGTACCGAGTGCCGGAATGAGCGAGCCGAGGGCGACTGCCTCTCTCAATACGAATATTCCGTCCACTCTCAGCTCACTGCCGTCAGCAAGCCTGATACCGGTCACACCTCCGTCTCCCAGGACGCTTTCGACACGGGAAGTCAGCACCTCACAGCCCGCGGGAAGCTCGCCGTCCGCAGTGAAGGCCCTGTAAACATATGTTTTTTCGGCAATGCCCGCGAGGAATTCGACCTCATGCATGAAACGCCCGCTGCCGCAGATGACGGCTATCGTCTTTCCGCGATACAGCATACCGTCGCAGGTCGCGCAGTAGCTCACACCTCTCCCGAGGTTCTCGTTCTCTCCGGGAAGCAGTGACGCCGGAGCGACGCCCGTCGCGAGGATCACTGTCTTCGCCTCGTAAAAATCGGCATCCGCCGCCAGTGTATAATGATCTCCCGTGGGGTAGATCACGCTCACCATCGCCTCGGTGATCACGAGCCCGGCCTCATCCGCCTGCGACCTGAAGGCAGCGGCAAGCTCCGTACCGCTCACGCCTGAAAAACCCGGGTAATTCATTATTTTTTCGGCCTTTGATATCTTTGACGAGAGCTCACGGGAGCCTATCCACAGGATATCCTTTCCGTGTATTTTCAATGTCAAGGCAGCCGAAAGTCCGGCCGGTCCCGTACCGATTATCGCACAGTCATACATGATATTTCCTCCTTTTTAACTGAAAGGGCCGCCGCCCGATGATGCGACAGCCCGGATTATTCTGTAATATCCCGACAGAAGCTCCCCCTTCCGTCAGCACTCCTTCACCATGAGATTGATTATCGTCTCGTCGGTACTGCGCATACCCTCTCTCGCGACACGTCCGACCGCCTCGATGGTGGCCTCGACGCCCTTTACGACGATGCCGTCGCCTCCTACGAACTCGGAGCCGTGCATCTTCATCTGCATCCCGAGGAGACCTGCCTCGACTGCCGAGGATATCTTCGCTGCGCAGCTGGCCTTTGCTCCGTCGCATATCATTCCGCTGTTTATGGCGATGGCATTGATGACGGTCTGCGCTATCTCCTCATATCCGCCTCCGTACAGATAGGTGATCCCGGCACCCGCGCC
>JAZRWL010000142.1:0-3913 GCA_045599685.1 Lachnospiraceae bacterium | reverse complement strand
AATCAACAGTATGATTTTTCTGATCTTTTCTGCGGTCTCTCCCTTCTTTTGCTTACTGACGAAGCCTGAAAAGGCCGTATAAGCCGCACATACGGCTGAAACTGCCGCAAGCATCCAGCAGAAGGGTACGCTCAGCAGGTTTTCCAGCGACTGCGTGATCGTGTCCATATCGACAGTCATACGGATTCCGACTCCGCCGGGCAGGATCATCGGATGCTCAGCAGCAACAGGGATAATGGCGCCAATCGCAAAGATCACTATGAACATATATACACCGTTTCCGAAGAATCCCACTATAAGCGACGCGATCATCTCCTGCCCTCTGGTTTTGTTGTACAGCACTCCGGTGAGCCAGCCTGTAAGCACCGCGATGGGGATCGCGCAAACCATACACAGCCAGAAGCCCCCGACGCCGCCGATACCGAGGTATCTTATGAGAATGATCGCAAGCTGTCCTGAGATCGCACCTACCACGAGTCCGAAATTCAGTCCCAGACCGGCGATGACCGGTATGATCAGGGACAGTACGAGGAAAGCGTTCCTGTAGAACCTGTTTGAAAGCTCCGTAAGGAACCAGCTGAAGCTCATATCATTTGCAAGTATGAAGCCTATAATAATGAAAGCCACGAATATCACGGTAACAATATGCTCTGTCAGATACTCCTTCAGAGAAAAAGTCCCGCCGTTTTGAGTATTCTTCATTACCTGCCTCCTTTCCTGACCTGGGTCAATGCGTAGAGGATGACACCGTTCTGGATGATCTGCCTCATGATATCCGATAGATCCGTCCCTGTGAAAAGAGCGTTCGATACGGGCATCGCAACCGTCATAAGTCCCTGGAAGACAAAGGTCCCGGCGAGAACATTGGCCACATTCGCCCTCGCTGCCGTGGCGCCGCCGATCAGAATAGCGGCGACCGCCGGGAAGGCCATATTCATCGGTGCGCTGTAAAGCTGCGCGTACCCGTAGCCCTGTGCATAAATAATGATACCTACACCCGCTATCACGGTCGAAATAATATTGGCGATCACACGGTTCTTATTATTGTTGAGTCCCGAAGCATCCGAGAAGCGCGGATTCACTCCGCCTGCATAGATCGCGAGTCCGGTCTTCGTCCTGAAAAAAAGACTGACGAGCAGGCAGCCGATGAGCACCAGCAGCAGGATTCCCGTGGGGATATGCACACCGCCGATGTCAAACTCCAGCAGCTCCGATACAATAGCGTCCGCGCCGAAGCTCTTTAGCTTGATGGTCTCACGCAGACCGGAGCCGAGCATCCAGCCCATCTTTCTGTTTGAAAAGGGAACTGCGAGCCAGAGAATACTGAAAAGCGCCACGATCGAAAAACCGGTATATGTAGCTATAGTCATCTCGGCTCCGCGCACACAGTTCATGAGCTTGCCGTAAACATAGCCCATCAGGGAACAGATCACGATCGCCAGCGCAATCGCGCAGCCAATCAGTGCCCAGCCGCTGAGATCGAGCTGCATACAGCAGGCCAGCGCGAAGAGACCACCCTCGATCCCGATCGGGAGGGCAAAATTCGGTCCCACGCCGGATTTGATCGAGGGTACCATAGCAAGAACAAGCAACCCGTTCATACCGACACGCCGCAGAATATCGCTGATAAGCGTCGGGATATCCTGTCCCATACAGGCAGCAGTTATCGTGCAGGCTATAAAAAGTACCGACACGGCAAAGGTGGGGATACTAATCCTCCGAATAAACCCACCCGCGGAATGAAGCAGTTTTTTCATCAGTCTGCGCCCCCTTCCTTTGATTTTACGCCGGACATCATCAGTCCGAATTCCTCATCCGCCGCATATGGACTGAGCTCTCCCGCGACCCTGCCCTCGCAGATGATCACGATCCTGTCGCAGATCGAACGCAGTTCCGCAAGCTCCGAGCTCGTCATGATAATGGTCATGCCCTTTTCCTCGGCAAGCCGTTTCAGGAGATCGAGAATGAGCTTTTTCGCTCCGATGTCGATCCCTCTTGTGGGCTCGGATACGAGCAGCAGCTCGGGATCCAGCGTCAGCGCCCGGGCGACACAGACCTTTTGCTGGTTGCCTCCCGAAAGTGCGCCGGTATTCTGGACAGACGAGGTGCAGCGGATATCCAGTTCCTTTATCATTTTTTCCGCATGCTTGCGGATGGCTTTTCCGTCTTTCAGTCGAAAAGGTCCGTATCTTCGAAGGAATTCCCCCTTCTTCTCGATCGCGGTAAAGGCTATGTTCAGCTCGATGGAACTGTTTAAGAGCAGCCCCACGCCCTTTCTGTCCTCGCTGACGAAGGCCAGTCTTGCGTCCAGAGACGCATTCGGATCGTTCAGCTTCAGCGGATGTCCCTTGAAATTGACCTCACCGGCGGTGGGATACAGTCCCATGATACCGTTTGCGATGCCGAGCTTGCCCTGTCCGGCGAGCCCGCCGATCCCGACGATCTCGCCTTTTTTTACGACGAGATCCACGCCCTTTACTACCTCGGCGGGCATATTCACCTTAAGATTCTTCACCTCCAGCATCACCTCATCGGTAATGGTATGAGCCTCATCATTGCGGTCCAGTGTCAGAGCACGTCCGACCATGAGTCTGGCGATTTCCTCCGCTGTGATGTTTTTTGTTTCCTCCGTCGTCACGAGCTCGCCATCCCGGAGGATGGTCACTCTGTCGGAGACCCTGATGATCTCATCCAGCCTGTGACTGATGAAGACGATGCCGATGCCCTGCGCGGCAAGATGGCGGATGGTGGCAAGCAGATTTTCGGTCTCGCTCTCAGTCAGCACTGCGGTCGGTTCATCAAAGACCAGGTAGCGTATACCCGTCTTGTCGATCTCACGGGCTATTTCAACGAACTGCATATGCCCTACGGGCAGTCCGTGAACAAGCGTATATTCGGCGATCCCCATATCCATGGTGTCAAGCGCCCGACGTGCGTCCATGTTCATTTTGTTCATTTCCAGAACATTCAAACGCCTTCCGAATATTCTGGACCAGACCGAGGGTCTCGTGATCTCACGATTTAGCTTGATATTCTCGGTGATCGTAAAACCGGGGATCAGCATAAACTCCTGATGCACCATGCCGATCCCCTTTTCCATTGCATCGTGCGGGGACATGATATGCGCATCCTCGCCGTCTATTTCCACGATCCCGTCAAAGCCTCCGGTCTCGTGAATGACGGGCATCCCGAAAAGAATATTCATCAATGTGGATTTTCCGGCACCGTTTTCACCGATGAGAGCATGGATCTCTCCCGGTCTGACATCCATATTTATGTCATTCAATACACGGTTATCTCCGAAGGCTTTGCCCACACTTCTAAAACGCAACAGTGATTCAGTCAAAGCTTCTCATTCCCTTCCTTTTTACTCGCAGGCGGCGGTGCAAAAAGCAACCGCCGCCGGATTGATTCAGTCCCGGATCACAGATCAAGATAACCGAGCTGATACACAAGGTAATTGTTCGTGACCGCGCCGGTACCCGGATCCTCAAAGGGAATCAGCGCCGCATCGGCTCCGCAGTAATCACTGAGAAGTGCGCTGAGGATATCGCTGTCGCAGTCACCCGCGAGACCTGCCATCCAGAGGAAAGCATACTCGGTACCGGCTACGGTATTCGCGATGGAAGCGGGGACGGCCCAGGTGCTGAAATGGCCGGTAAGGCCTGCATCGGCGAGGACCTTCTTTTCAGCCTCTATCGTCGCCTCCAGACCGCCTACCAGATCCTCTGGACTTTCAATTCCGAGGGCATTGGGGAATCCGTGATAAGGACTGGGGCAGCAGGGCTGGACATAATATGCGCCTGTCTCAAATACCGCCTCGATCAGAGGGACCTGCATGGAGCAGTTCGTCGAAAAGAAAGCTGTTTCAGTACCGTACTGCTCTACCATCTTCGGGACATCCTCGAGGAGG
>JAZRWL010000141.1:0-2112 GCA_045599685.1 Lachnospiraceae bacterium | reverse complement strand
TGCAGCTTTGCTCCGCCCGGCAGGTCATGACATCGGAGGTATATAATGAAAACGATACTTTGCTATGGTGATTCGAATACATACGGATACGACCCGCGCAACGGCGGCAGATATCCCAAAGAGCTCCGCTGGGTGACACTTCTCTCCGAGAGCCTGGGCAGTGATTACGAAGTGATAAGCGAAGGCCTGAACGGCCGTACCACGGCCTATGACAGGCCCGATGCCGTATGGAAAAACGGCCTTCCTTACCTGCTGCCCTGTTTCGGTACGCACAAGCCCGTCGATACGATCCTTTTTATGCTCGGTACCAACGACTGCAACGCCGACCTGCACCTTACCGCAGAAGACATCGCCGCCGGTATGGAAAAACTGATAATAACCGTAAAAGAGAATGCCATGGACATCCAGGGCTTCGAGCCCGAAATGATCATCATCGTGCCCGCTCCGATGCGACACGAGCTGTCGGGGACGGCATTAGAATGGCAGCTGGATCAATATTCTGTCGAAAAATCGTATGCGATCGCTCCTCTGTACAGTGCGCTCGCCGAAAAATATGGCTGCGGTTTTCTGGACACTACGGGCAAAATAGAAGTAACGCCGATCGACTGCGAACATCTGACGATTGAAGGACACAGGCAGCTGGCCGCCATGATCGAGCCGCTGGTGAGATAATACGGAAGTTTACTGCGAAAGGAAGAAAACCATGAAATCCGAGATCGATATGGAGTATCTGCTCAGGGTCTTTGAGAGGATCGTCAATACGCCGAGTCCCGTCGGCTATTATGAGGAAATGAACCCCGTTATTACAGAGCTTGCCGGAGAATTGGGATACAGCCCCTTTTTTGACAATAAAGAGACTGCCTATATAGAGCTCCCCGGTGAGGATGACAGCAGGACCGTTCAGGTGGGCGCACATCTCGATACGATAGGGCTCATGATCAGACGCATAGACAATGATGGCATGATCAGGGTCCGGAATCTCGGAGGCAACAATTTCGCGAGTCTTGAGGGCGAAACTGTGCATATAGTGACGCGGGACGGCAGGAAGTATTCCGGGCTCATGGCGCATCAGTCGCATTCCGTGCATGCGTTTGATGATGCGAGGACGGCTGAACGGAACGAGGACACGATGATGATTATCCCGGATGAGGACGTACATAGCAAGGCTGAGGTCAACGCGCTCGGTATCCGCAACGGAGATGTCGTCTACGCTGAGCCGCGTTATGAGCTGACCGGGAACGGGTATGTCAAGAGCCGCTTCATAGATGACAAGGCAGCGGTCGCCTGCTGCTTCGCGGTGATGAAATATCTGAAGGACAACGGACTCAGACCGAAATACAGGACGCTTTTCGCCTTCCCCTACAGTGAGGAGATCAATATCGGCGGCACCTATCTGCCTCCCGAAGTCAGTGAATTCGTCGCCATGGATATAGGGATCCTCGGTCCTGATTCGGACGGGAACGAGCGATCAGTCAGTATCTGTGCAAAGGATACCGCCTCGCCCTACGACCGGAAGCTAACGAACCGCCTGATCGAAAAAGCCGAAAAATGCGGGCTCGATCACGCGGTGGACGTGTTTTATCGATACGGGACCGACGGCAGCGCCGCGTTGAGAGCGGGAAATAATGTCCGCGCTGCTGCCTTCGGAATGGCTGTTTACTGCTCGCACGGCAGGGAACGCACTCATGTGAAGGGACTGGAAGCGACTGCACAGCTCCTGCTTGCTTATGTACTCGATATCTGACGGGGAAGGACAGATGAATACGAAGATCAAGACCTTTTTCAAGAAAAACCTGATGCTCACGGTCTCAGTCGCGGCGGCGGTGATATCACTTTTTATCACTCCTCCGAGCAGAGAACTGTTTGCCTCGATCGACTGGAAGACGCTCGCGACTCTCTTTATGCTGCTGTCCGTACTCGACGGCTTCAAGACGGAAAAGCTTTTCCGGCCGCTCATAGGCTTTATGAAGAAGCTTCGCTCACAGGTCGGAGTGAGCTTTTTCCTCGTTTTTGCTGTATTTTTCTCGTCGATGTTCGTCACGAATGATGTGCCCCTGATCATTTTTGTACCGCTTACCATTATTCTGTACAGCCTCGGCGATAAAGAAAAAA
>JAZRWL010000140.1:0-2924 GCA_045599685.1 Lachnospiraceae bacterium | reverse complement strand
AAGGCGGACGTCCTTTCCTCCGCAACGCCTCTGGCCGTGATCAAGGATCTCGGCATGTCCGATTTCGGGACCCTTTTCCTGGGGCAGCACGGCGGCGTTCTGGGCGAGACCTGCGCGCTCGCGCTGATCGTCGGCGGCGTCTATCTGATCGTCCGCAAGGTGATCAAGCCCTGGATCCCGCTTTCATATCTCGGTACGCTGCTGATATTCTCGCTCCTTTTCGGAGACGGCTGCCCCGTGCTGCCGCTTTTCGCCGGTGGTGCGATGCTCGGAGCGATCTTCATGGCTACCGATTATGTCACTTCCCCGCTCACGAACCTCGGAAAGGTCATCTTCGGTGTCGGCTGCGGCCTTATCACCGCATTGATCAGATACTTCGCGAATGCCGCCGAGGGCGTGACCTTCGCTATTATACTTATGAATCTTACAGTGCCTTATATCAATGATCTGACACTGAAAAAGCCCGTAGGAGGTGATAAGTAATGGAAAGATCTTCATTTTTCACCGATATGGCAAAGCCCTTTATCGTGCTGGTCTGCATCTGCCTCGCGGCAGCGGCGCTCCTTTCCTTTTCTCACGGTGTAACAGACCCTATCATCAAAGAGGCTCAGCAGGCAAAGGCTGAGGCTACGCGGGCTGCGGTGCTCGAGGGAGCGGAAGGCTTTACCGAGCTCGAATGTGATGCTGGGGCTTTGGGGATCACCGGCGCCTACAGGGAAAATACCGGACTCGGCTATGTCATGACCGCGGCGTACAAGGGCTACGGCGGCGATGTGACCGTGACGGTCGGCCTCGATAATGACGGATGCGTGGTAGGCATCAGCGCGGATGTATCATCCGAGTCTCAGGGCGTCGGCACCAAGGCCGGAGCAGAGAGCTATCTGCTGAAGTATGTAGGCTCTCAGGGCGAGGCTGCGGTCGATACCATCACGACGGCGACCTTCTCCAGCACTGCAGTAAAGAAGGGTGTAAATGCCGTGCTTGCAGCATTTGATACCGTAAAGGAGGCCAAATAATGAAAAACAGAATGAAAATACTGACGAATGGCTTCTTTAAGGAAAATCCTGTACTGATACAGCTGCTCGGCTGCTGCTCGGTACTCGCGCTCTCCGTTACCGTGCAGGGCTCACTCGGCATGGGCGCGGCTCTGACTTTCGTGCTGGTCTGCTCCAATGTGGTCATTTCACTGCTGAGAAGGATCATCCCCGACAAGGTCCGCATCCCCTGCTTCATCGTGGTAATAGCGACCTTCGTTACTCTCGTTGAGATGATATTGGAGGCCTTCATGCCCGCACTCTATGACACACTCGGCATCTTCCTCCCGCTGATCGTCGTAAACTGCATCGTGCTCGGCAGAGCGGAGATGTTCGCCAGCAAGAATTCAGTCGGCGACAGTATCTTTGACGGTCTCGGAATGGGAATAGGATATACGATAGTGATCGTAGCCATAGCGATCGTGAGAGAGCTCATCGGCAGCGGCACCTTCTGGGGGATCCGCATTATTCCCGAGGGCTATCAGATCGGACTGATATCACAGACGCCCGGCGGCTTCCTGCTGTTCGGTATCGCGATTGCCGCTCTTTCAAAGATCAACGCCGGAAAAGGCAAAGAATACAAGCCGGATATCAGCTGTGACGGCTGCTGCGGCAACTGCAACCTGCATTGTGACTCCCAGAAGGAGGTGAACGAATAATGGATTTTGCATCGATCCTCGGCATCGCTTTTGCGATGATCTTTACTGAAAACTACGTACTTGTGAAGTTCATTGCGATCTGCCCCTTCCTCGGCGTTTCGAAAAAGCTGGATTCCTGCATCGGCATGACCGGCGCCGTCGTCTTCGTAATGACGCTGGCCTCCGCCGCGACATGGACTATTTACACCTATATCATGGTGCCTCTGGGCCTGGAATATCTTTCGACCATCATCTTCATTCTCGTTATCGCCGCGCTGGTACAGTTCGTCGAGATCGTCATGAAGAAGTATCTGAAGGGCCTTTACCGTGCGCTGGGTATTTATCTGCCCCTGATCACCACGAACTGCGCGGTGCTCGCAGTGACCCTGCTCAATATCGAAAAGTCCTACAATCTCCTTGAATCCTGCGTGGACGGCTTTTCCGCCGGTATCGGCTTCGGCCTCGCTCTCGTGCTTTTCTGCGGAGTAAGAAAAGCTCTCGAGCACGCAAAGCCTCCGAAGGCCTTTGAAGGTCTTCCCATCACGCTCGTGGCAGCAGCCCTCACCAGTATGACCTTTATGGGCTTCACCGGTATGGCTGAGAAACTATTCGGATAAGGAGGCCTGGAATGGATTCTGTATTGATCGCTGTACTTATTCTGGTCGGCATCGGCGCCGTCTGCGCGCTGCTGCTCGTGATCTCGGCAAAATACATGGCTGTGCCGACTGATGAAAGGGCAGAAAAGATAAGAGAGTGTCTGCCCGGCGCGAACTGCGGCGCCTGCGGATATGCAGGCTGTGACAATTACGCCGAGGCTCTTGCGCATGAGGATGAGGAAAAGACGAACCTCTGCGTGTCCGGCGGTGACAAGGTCGCTGCCAGCATCGCCGCCATTCTCGGCAAGCAGGCCGAGGATGTCATAGAGCACGTGGCTGTGGTACGCTGCCAGGGCGACATCCACATCACTGAGCTGAAGGAGGAGTATCAGGGCATAGAGTCCTGTGCAGCGGCAAAACTCCTTTTCGGAGGCGAAAAGCTCTGCACCTTTGCTTGTCTGGGCTATGGTGACTGTGCAGCTGTCTGCCCTAATCAGGCAATAGAGATAATCGACGGTCTGGCTCATGTCGATCCGAAAAAGTGTGTCGGCTGCGGGCTCTGTGCGAGGACCTGCCCGAATCATGTGCTCGATATCGTGCCGGATACGATCCGTACCATCGTGACCTGCAGCAATACTCTGCCTGGCGTTCAGGTA
>JAZRWL010000139.1:0-2321 GCA_045599685.1 Lachnospiraceae bacterium | reverse complement strand
ACGGCAGGACCATGATGGGGACGGACGTGTGCGCCGCCCTGCTGATCCTGCAGGGAATGGGGGCCGACGCCTTCGGGCTGAACTGCTCCACCGGCCCTGCGGAGATGCTCCCTCAATTACGCAGGCTGTACCGTCTCGCCGACATCCCGCTGATCGCAAAGCCGAACGCGGGACTGCCGCAATTAATAAACGGCGAGACCGTCTTTACCGTTGACGCGGAGGAATTCGCGTCCTTCATCCCCGCCATGGCGGAAGCAGGTGCGGGCATCTTCGGCTCCTGCTGCGGAAGCGATGAGACCTTCATTGCCGCGATAAAAAAGGCCTTGCAAAATGTCGCTGTCAAAGCCCCTTCTCCCGAGGCGACCGGGCTCCTTCCCTGCGCCACCGAAAAAGAAGTGTTATTGCTTGAGCCTGACACTGTATGCACCACGGTGCTTGACTGCTCAGAGGAGCTGGAGGATGAGCTCTGCGATACCGAGGACGGGGATATCATCGGTATAAGGATCGATACAGAGGAGGATGTGTCCGTCTTCGCCGAAGCGCAGTATGCCGTGCGGAATCCTCTCTGCATCATCTGCAATGACACAAAGCTGCTTGAAAGCGCGCTCCGCGCCTATCAGGGGCGTCCGCTCTACGAGGGCGATCTGTCCGAGGAGGAGCTCCTTCCGCTGGTAAGAAAATACGGGCTGATAATCTAACATGAGAAAATAAAATCCGACCGGTAATACCGATCCCTGCTTAAAACTGCACAAAGCGACGCCAAGCAGGAAAAGCGGCATGCCGGCGGTGTGCCTCCGACCGCGCTGCGATTTCCCAAATCGGACCGTCAAGCACCCAAATAAGGTTCCATTTTTCGTGAGAATGTATTATAATCTTTTCGGCATGGGACTGTCGCCCCATACCGTAAATTACGATTATCGTACAGGAGACAAAATGAAACGCGTACTTACGATCCAGGATATCTCATGCCTCGGAAAATGCAGCCTCACGGTCGCGCTGCCGCTCATCTCTGCCTGCGGCAGTGAAGCGGTCATCCTGCCGACGGCTCTGTTGTCCACGCATACGATGTTCAAGGGCTTTACCGTAAAGGATCTCTCTGATCAGATCATGCCGATAGTAAATCACTGGAAGTCCGAGGGCGTGGTCTTCGATGCGATATACACCGGCTATCTCGGCACCGAAGAAGAGATCGAAATGGTCAAAACGATCATCGGCATGTTCCACACGCCCGAAACGCTCGTCTGCATCGATCCGGCGATGGCGGATAACGGAAAGCTGTATACCGGCTTCGACGAGGCTTACGCTTTGAAAAACGCGACGCTCTGCGGTATCGGAGATCTGATCCTCCCCAATATCACAGAGGCATGCTTCATGACGGGTACGGAGTACCGCGCCGAATATGATGAAGCCTATGTAAAAGAGCTGCTGCAAAAACTCGCCGCGACCGGTGCGAAGATCGCCGCGCTTACAGGCGTATCCCTCAGCGAGGGCAAGACCGGCTTCATGGGTCTCGATACCCGCACCGGCGAATACTCGGTGTACCAGAACGACAAAATACCGAAATCTTATCACGGCACTGGAGACATCTTCTCGAGCGTGACCGTCGGAGCCATGATGGCAGGTAAGACCTGGCAGGAGGCCATGGCAGTAGCCGCGGATTATACGGCAGCCACCATCAGCGCCACCCTGAAAGATCCGAAGGAACCCTGGTACGGAGTAAATTTCGAAGAAACGATACCTGAGCTTGTAAAGATGTTATAATAGTCACAGACGTTTTGAGCCGGAGCGGCAAACGCCCCGGTTTTTTATTACCGGTACGGACTGCCGGTGCGATGATCCCGAGACAGGACCCACGGAGGACATTATGCTGCAGACACATGACGGACGATTCTTCCTTGACGGCGAACCCTTCCGCATTTATTCAGGGGCCGTGCACTACTTCCGCGCCCTTCCCGAATATTGGGAGGATATACTGGCGAAGCTCCGCTTCTGCGGCTTCAATACCGTGGAGACCTACGTGCCGTGGAACCTCGTAGAAAAGCGTCCCGGAAAATTCGATTTCAGCGGAATGCTCGACCTCGCCCGCTTTCTTGAGCTCGCGCAGAGCCTCGGCCTTTACGCGATCCTGCGTCCCGGTCCGTATATCTGCGCCGAATGGGACAACGGCGGCCTGCCCGCATGGCTGCTGCGTGATCCGGGCATGCGGCTGCGCTGCTCTTATCTCCCGTATATGAATGCCGTAGAGCGCTATTTCAGGGCACTTTTCAGAGAGCTTGGTCCCTGTCTTCATGAAAACGGAGGCAATATCATAGCCGTCCAGG
>JAZRWL010000138.1:0-2309 GCA_045599685.1 Lachnospiraceae bacterium | reverse complement strand
CCGCGGCCTATGGATATACCGGCAAAAATGATGCCGCGCTCGCGCTTGCGACGGCGGGCGAGATAGGCACTCCCGCGATGAAGGATTTTATGGATCTCAGTGAGAATTATTCGAGCGGTAAGAGCCAGTATGCAAAATACGGTCTCGGCGGCATCCGCGGAGAGGTGGCCTCGGGCTTCCGTTCAGTGAAGGACATAGGTCTGCCGGCCTTTAAGATTGCACTCGAAGAGGGCCGCTCTTATAATGATGCGGGTGTCTGCGCGCTGCTGGCCATGATCTCAAAGGTGGATGACAGTAATATGATCTCGCGCGGAGGCCTGCAGCTTGCTCAGGAATTGCGTCAGAAGGCGGCGGCAGTGTATGCGTCCGGCGCTGCGACGGAGGATGTGGAGGCTCTCGATGATGAATTCATCAGGAACAACATGAGCCCGGGCGGCTGTGCCGATCTGCTGGCGATCATTTATTATCTGGATCTTTGCGAGTGATAAAGGAGAAAACGGAGCGGATATGCTGATCGATAATTATTACAGTATCAGGGAACGTGTGGAAGCGGCCTGCACAAGGGCCGGCAGAGAGGCTTCGGAAGTGAAGATAGTGGCTGTGAGCAAAACGAAGCCGCTCAGCATGATAGAGGAGCTTGCCGACGCGGGCGTTGCGGATTTCGGCGAGAATTACGTACAGGAGATGGCGGAAAAGGCCTCTTCGACAGACAGAAACGTGAACTGGCACTTCATAGGCCATCTGCAGACGAACAAGGTGAAGCAGGTCGTCGGCACTGCTGCCTGGATACATTCCGTAGACAGCCTGCATCTGGCCTTGGCGATAAGCCGTGAAGCCGAAAAAAGGGGCGTAGACAGTGTAAACGTCCTGATAGAGATTAACATAGGCGGCGAAGAGACGAAATCCGGCATAGGACCTGATGAGGCTGAAGAACTCGTGCGTGCTGCTGCCGCGCTGCCGCATCTTTGTGTACGTGGTCTGATGGCTATCGTACCTCCGGCAGCCGTACCTGAGGACAGCAGAAAGTATTTTCGTGCTCTCGAGGAGCTCAGAGTACGAATTCAGGCGAAAAATATAGAGAATGCACCCATGGATCAGCTTTCGATGGGTATGACCGGCGATTTTGAGGTGGCCGCGGAGGAGGGGGCCACGATGATACGCGTCGGTACGGCTATCTTCGGCGCCCGGGATTACGGTATTAAATCATAAGACCTCACATAAAAAATAATTGTAAAAATACCGTTGCACTTTATTATATAAAGTGATATTATGAGTACGGTATAGATGTACCGTACGAGGTATTAATATGGCAGAGAGGCATAATATGGACAAAATCGACAAAAAACTCCTGAAATTACTTCAGGAGAACGCAAGGTATTCTCTTAAACAGCTGTCTGAAAAGGTATATCTTTCATCACCTGCTGTTGCATCCAGGATCGAAAAGCTGGAAGAGGACGGTATTATCGCCGGTTATCATGCAGACATCAGCCCCGACAGGATGGGATATCATATCACGGCTTATGTCAATCTCGAGATGAATCCGAAGCAGAAGGCCAGTTTTATCACCTTCATCCAGGGTGTTCCCAATGTCACCGAATGCAGCACCGTCTCCGGTAATTATACAATGCTGATGAAGGTTTGCTTCCCTTCGACCTCCGATCTGGACGTGTTTATAGGGCAGCTTCAGAAATACGGACATACCGAGACTCAGATCGTATTCTCCGTTCCCGTACCGCATAGAGCGATCATCGTTCAGGACGAGACACAGGAATAATCACATACAGCCATAAACAAAAGGGTGTGGGCTTCAAGGCTCACACCCTTTTTACGTGATCAGCTGTCTTATACCTTGCTTTTCCTTGCCTTGTAGATCAGGGTGAAGACCAGCGTTACGGCGCCGCCCACGGCGAAGCTGATAAGTGCCATGACGAACGGGCCGATGGGATTCTCGGTGTAGATGACGCCCGCGAAGAAGGCACCGATGATGGCGCCCACGGAGGTCATCGACTGGTAAAAGCCCATGACATTATTGCGCGTCTCAGGAGTGGAATTGAGTGCGCAGAGGTTCTGCAGCATGGGAAAACGCAGGATGGACATTACCGAGAATAAGATATATCCGATCGCGAAGGGGATCGCAGCGTCGCTCACGAACATGATGAAGATGAGCGGCAGGAGACCTCCGATGATTACCGGAAGTATGGTGATATTGAGATCGGTTTTTTTGATCAGGATCAGGCAGACGGTGCTGTTCATAATCACGCTGAGGATCGCGATAGCCGCCTTTATGATGCCGTTGTACGCGGAGGTCA
>JAZRWL010000137.1:0-2289 GCA_045599685.1 Lachnospiraceae bacterium | reverse complement strand
ATGGCGGTGACGGAGCCGCGCCGCTCGTCCTGTCCGAGACATTCGATAACGCCCGCGCGCTCATAGAACTGTGCCAGACGGGAGGCAAGGTAGGCGGGATAGCCCTCCTCACCGGGCATTTCCTCCAGACGGCCGGACATCTCACGCAGAGCCTCTGCCCAGCGGGAGGTAGAGTCAGCCAGAACAGCTACGTCATAGCCCATATCGCGGAAGTACTCTGCGATGGTGATACCGGTGTAAATGGAGGCCTCACGTGCGGCAACGGGCATATCGGAGGTATTCGCGATAAGAACGGTCCTCTTCATCAGAGGCTCGCCGTTGCGGGGATCCTTCAGCTCGGGGAACTCCATCAGAACGTCTGTCATCTCGTTTCCGCGCTCGCCGCAGCCGATGTAGATAACGATATCCACGTCAGACCACTTTGCCAGCTGATGCTGCACTACGGTCTTGCCTGAGCCGAAAGGTCCGGGGACTGCAGCGGTGCCGCCCTTTGCGATAGGGAACATCGTGTCGATGATACGCTGTCCGCTGTTCATGGGACGTGAAGGCACGTTCTTGCGCTTGTAAGGGCGGGCGATACGTACGGGCCAGCGCTGGATCATGGTAAGCTCATGCTCAACACCCTTCTGATCCTTTACTACCGCGATAACATCGGTGACTACATGCTCACCGCTCGCGATCTTTTCGACTGTTCCGCTCACGCCTGCGGGGACCATGATCTTGTGAAGGATGGCTGAGGTTTCCTGTACGGTTCCGAGAACATCACCGGCGACTACCTCATCGCCCTTCTTCGCTACGGGAGTGAACTCCCACTTCTTCTCACGGTTCAGCGCCGGCACATCGGTACCTCGGGTGATGCTGTCGCCGGTAAGGGCGCGCATTTCGGGAAGAGGACGCTGAATTCCGTCGTAAATATTGTCAAGCATGCCCGGTCCCAATTCAACGGACATGGGCATTCCGGTGGTCACTACCTCCGCGCCGGGGCCGAGGCCAGAAGTCTCCTCGTACACCTGGATGGAAGCGGTATCGCCGGTCATATTAAGGATCTCGCCGATCAGATGCTGGGCTCCCACACGCACAACGTCGGAAACGTTCGCGTCGGAAAGGCCCTCAGCCACTACCAGCGGGCCGGAAACCTTTGTAATAATTCCGCTCATAAAACTCTACCTACCTTTTTTGATCAAAGAATATTCGTGCCTACGGCGCGCTCGACAGCCGAATTCAGTGCCGACTGACCGAGTCCGATCGAACCGTCTCTGCCGGGTATCAATATTATCGCGGGAGTCGGACTGTCCTTGAATTTATCGATCTCGGCCGTCATATACTGAGCCAGGGTCTCCTCGATGTAGATGATCGCGTAATCCTCGCTCTCCTTCGTCAACGTTTTCAGAGCCTGTACAGCCTCCGCGGCATTTGCCGCAGGACAGGCCTGAAGACCCAGCGCCTTAAATCCCATAACAGTCTCGCTGCCGCCTATTACCGCAATTTTAAGCATAAAGATCACGCAGCCTTTCTCTGATAGTCTGAGGCTCCACGCCTGCGAGCCGACCGGTCAGGATCATTCTGACGGCAGTCATTTCACCCTCCAGCGCAGCCAGATAAGCCACTACGGGCTCACTGCCGTAGCTGACCATCTTCGCCTGCTGCAGGTATCTGTTTACCGAATTGTCACAGGCCAGCTCGAATTCAGGCATGGGACCGCCGACCACGACAGCGCCCAGAAGCGCAGGCGCATCGGAAAGCTCTGTATGACCAAAGACCGCGGTGAGCTCCTCTTTATTATCGGCTGCGATGATACGGCTCATATCGACCGTTCCGCCGTTTACCAGGACCTCGTCGAGCAGTTCGCTGCCCTTGCCGAGCTTCATCGTCCGCACGGCGCTCTTGAGATTGGCGGCATCGATCATCAGGCCGGCATATCCCTTGAGAAACTCATTTTTCGAAAGAGCGGCACAGGCCGAATACTCCTCGAAATAAGCCCGGTCCAGGATAAAGTCCGCCTTCTGAGGGTTCGAGGTACGGGCCAGGACAGACTTCGCTTCGACGACAGCCTTTCCGAGGATCTCGGGTAATCCCAGGAAATCCTCCTCCTGATATGCCTTTTTCAGCTTTTCAACCTCGATCCTCCCGGCAGCCGAGAGCAGCTTATCGCCGTTTACTCCGATACCTTCAGCCTTGATCAGCACCTTTGCGTTGTGATAATCATACTTCATCCTGAAAAGATCGGTAATGGAGGTGTCGGGCGTAAGTCTGTCGAGATCATAATAGATCTCGCTGCGGCGCTGCTCG
>JAZRWL010000136.1:0-2911 GCA_045599685.1 Lachnospiraceae bacterium | reverse complement strand
AACGAATACTGGTGGAGTATCGTTCTGAGTCAGGTCATCTCGAACGTACCTGCGTCGATAGTGCTCTGGCCGTTTACGGAGAACCTGCCGGCACTCATTTACGGCCTCGATACGGCTGGTCTCGTGACCGTGATAGGCTCGCTCGCGTCGGTCATCAATATGCGCATATACACGAGAGAGTATCCCGGCGGGGGCGGACGCTTCATGAAGTGGTTCGAGCTCGTCTCGCTGCCGTTTTTCGTCATAGCCGTTCTGCTGCAGCTCCTGCTTTTGTAAATTAAAATTTCCCCCAAACATTTGTTCCAATGTCCTGATTTACGGACAGTGACTCTGCCATAATAGCCGCATAAACGAGATGCGGGAGGCAGTCATGAAAGGGTATTTTACTCAGAACGGTTACATGGGACTTGTGAACGGCGAATATATGCTGTTTGCCAGCGAGCAGGACTACAGAGAGTTCGGTGAGGACTGAGGGGGAAGTGAAAATGATAGGTTTTTCCGATATTGTCAGGTCGTGGGTCAGAGAAAACAGAAGTGATTTCATCGGCTGGATGCTCAGCGTGCCTCTGCTGATAGCCTGCTTCTGGGTCATATTCAATATTCTTTTTGCAATTGGCTGATAAGAACTGTTTCTGCAGGCGGACGGACTTCTTCACAGATGGCGTCGCGCTCGGATTTTTGATAGAATCAGTCTGAAAACGAAGGCCCCGGAGGTTAGTATGGCTGATGACAAATTAAAACTGCTGTATCTTATGCGGCTGTTGAATGATGAGACTGACAGAGGACATTCTCTGAACGCAGCGGAGCTCGGCGATCTCATGGAAAAGCGCTACGGTCTTACCTTAAACAGGAAGACCGTGTATACATATATCGGTCTTCTGCAGGAATTCGGCATGGATATAGGACAGCAGAAGGGCAGCGATCACGGATATTATCTGAACAGCCGTGAATTCGATCTTCCGGAGCTGAAACTTCTCGTGGATGCGGTCCAGTCATCAAAATTCATCACGAAGCAAAAATCCGAGTCTCTGATCAAAAAGCTCGAGACGCTGACGAGCCGCGAGAACGCGAGCCAGCTTAAGCGTCAGGTCTTTATATACAACCGTATAAAATCGGATAATGAGGCTGTATACAGCAATGTTGACAGCATTCATGCCGCGATACGGGATAATCTGCAGATCCGCTTCAGATATTGCGAGTGGACTGTCAGAAAAAGCCTGCAGCAAAAGCATTCCGGCGAGGCTTATCATGCCTCTCCGTGGGCACTGACCTGGAGCGACGCGAATTATTACATGGTGGCTTATGACGCCGCCGCCGACAGGATAAAGCATTTCCGCGTGGACAAGATGCAGGATATAGAGGTGCTCGACAGCCCGCGCCTCGGAAAGGCTCTGTTTGAGGACTTTGATTTGGCGGCCTATGCGAAAAAGACCTTCGGGATGTACGGCGGCACGGATGCGAGGATCACACTGGAGTGTGAAAACGGCCTGGCCGGTGTGATCATCGACCGCTTCGGTCAGGATGTCATGATGATCCCTGCCGGAAAAGAGCATTTCCGTGTCAGAGTCACTGTCTCTGTCAGCCCTCAGTTTTTCGGATGGGTCACGGGGATAGGAAAGGGTATGAAGATCATCGCTCCGGAGGACATGAAGCAGGCCTATATTGAGTACCTGAATACCATCCTCTGCGATATCAGTGAGAAAGCGGACTGAGCCATAGGCTGCAGCCGTCGGTATGTCAATATATTCCTTGTTAGCAGCGTGAAGTTGCGATATAATATAATATTGATTAAGATGGTGCATATGAAAGAGGAAGATTCCTTTTTGACGCGCCTCTGATCGAATTTTCATTCCGGAGCAGACACATGGAAAAGATCCCGAAGGAACGGATCCGTAATTTTTGCATAATCGCGCATATCGACCACGGCAAATCCACTCTCGCAGACAGGATGATCGAAATGACCGGCCTGCTTTCGAGCCGTGAGATGGTCTCACAGGTGCTCGACAATATGGATCTCGAGCGCGAGCGCGGCATCACGATAAAATCCCAGGCTGTCCGCCTGAAATATACCGCTTCAGACGGGCTGGAGTATATGTTCAATCTCATAGATACGCCCGGGCATGTGGACTTCAATTATGAGGTCTCACGCAGCTTGGCGGCCTGTGACGGGGCTATCCTCGTGGTAGACGCCGCTCAGGGTATCGAGGCGCAGACACTGGCGAATGTATATATGGCAGCGGATCACGATCTGGAAGTGCTTCCGGTCATAAACAAGATCGATCTGCCGAGCGCCGAGCCGCAGAGAGTCATAAATGAGATCGAGGACGTGATAGGCATTCCCGCGCAGGATGCGCCGCAGGTCTCGGCCAAGACCGGCCTGAATATGGGGGATGTCCTCGAGGCGATAGTACAGCGTCTCCCGGCTCCCGAAGGCGACGAGAATGCTCCGCTCCAGGCATTGATATTCGATTCGGTATACGACCCTTATAAGGGCGCGATAGTATTTTTCAGGGTCAGGAACGGCTTAATACGCCGAGGAATGAAGATAAGGCTCATGTCCACCGGGGCGGAGTTCGATATCGTCGAAGTGGGGTATTTCGGAGCAGGTCAGTTCATCCCCTGCGAGGAGCTCTCAGCCGGAATGGTAGGTTATCTTACGGCGAGCATAAAGACGGTCCGCGATACCCGTGTGGGCGATACGATCACAGGAGCGGAGCGCCCCTGCAGCGAGCCTCTTCCCGGATACAAGAAAGCGCTTCCAATGGTATATTGCGGTATGTACACGACCGACGGAGCGAAATATCCGGATCTGCGTGACGCGCTCGAAAAGCTCCAGTTAAACGACGCCGCGCTCCAGTACGAGCCCGAGACCTCTGTAGCTCTGGGCTTCGGCTTCCGCTGCGGCTTCCTC
>JAZRWL010000135.1:0-6419 GCA_045599685.1 Lachnospiraceae bacterium | reverse complement strand
TAGGATGCCGATCATACGATAATATGCTCGGATGATGGAGGGTCACTGTATAGTGATCCTCTTTTTGTGCGATAAGGCGGTCATGCGGCGGCGTAAGCTTGTTTACGCCGACATTTGATCGCCAAGTACATCGAGCAGCTTGCTGCGAGATGTGCGAGTGCAGCAAATCGAGTAAGAGGAGCAGGGTTAGTCTACTCGATTGCGCCCTGAATTTTATCGCGTAGCCTTTAGGCTTTTTTCGTTATCAGCTTTGCTCTGAAAGCAAGAGGTATGAGAGGAGTCGCGACAACGAGCATGATCGCGAGAGCTATCAGCAGGGGCGTGTAGCTGCCGAAAATATCATAGGTATTGCCGAGCAGCAGCGGCGCGACGGTGCTTCCGAGAGTATTGTAGCACTGCAGCGGGCCGACGAAGGCCGCCATGTCCCGCTCGCCGACGGCCTCCTTTGCGAAGGCGACGGCACCGACCGTTCCGATAGGACAGCCGAAGAAAAGCCCGAGATTGATGAGGGCGATAAACAGCACGAGCGGCTCTCTGAAGAAGGCGAGGGAAATGAGGCTGGCCGCCGTTCCGGCATAGCAGCAGAAGCTCGCGACCTTTGCACCCTTTTTATCGAGGATACGGCCGAAGACCATCTTTCCGACAGCCATTACGCCCATTTCTATGGATGAGCAGATCGAGGCGAAGGAAGCTGAGTATCCGAGGTCACGAATATGAGGGTTGATCGCAAAATTCAGTGCCGCCGAGATACCGTTTCCTACGGCGAGCACGAGCGCAAACAGCACGATCCTTTTCTGCAGGAAGGGGATCTTTGCGGAGCTCTGAGGGGCGGCTGCTTCAGTCTCAGGGTTATCGGGCTCCTTTTCGGCAGCTTTTGCGAGCGCGGCGGGATTCCTCTTCAGCATCAGGCAGGCGGCGGGAAGTGACAGCACCAGAATGATGATCGCCATGATCCTGTAGGCGTACTGCCAGCCGCCGGAGGTGATCAGAGAATTCAGGATGGGATTGAAGACGGCCCCGCCGAGTCCGCTCCCCATCATCGCTATACCGATGAAGGTATTGGCATTCACATCGATCCATTCATTGATAAGAAGGCCTACGGGCAGCGTGGTGGTCATCGACATGCTAAAGCCGAGTATGGCGTATGAAATGTAAAACATCCATACCTCGGTCGCGTAGGACTGCGCGAAGAATACGGCAGTTTCGATTATCACGCCGATGCGCACGGTCTTAATAATATCCACCTTTTTATATATCTTCGCATTAATCAATGAAAAGACCGCTGAAAAGGCGAACATCAGCGTCTGACTGACGGCGTAGGAGCCGCGTGAAAAGCCGAGATCCTCCGGGTTCGGGACTATCGAAAGAGAAAAGCAGTTGCAGATGATGCCCAACGTCGTGAACATGAGCAGGAAGCCGCCGATGACGGCGAGCATTTCGTATTTTGATTTCGAGATCATTTTTCCTCCGATGCTGAATGTGTATCGATTTGCACGGCGGTGACATACCGCCTGTGTGATTATACTACCGAAGCCGGTGAAAGGCAAAAGCGTTTTGAACATAAACCGGAAAAAATGCGAAGCGAGATCAAAAACAACCGTTTTCATGCAGAAGTACGCTGTTTTTATTAAAATTTAACTTTATTTTAATTAATCGAAGTAAAAACAGCCGGATTGCATTGGTATTGAGTTTATCCGGGGATTGTATTATACACGCAACGATTACGAATGTAATAAATGTAAGCGGCGAAATGAGTTGGTATGAAGTTTGTATACGTGTAGTATAATTGGTTCGTTTTTATTTGCAATAAGATGTTAACAACATCGTAACAAATAAAGCGCATAATATATTGCTTATTTAACAATAGACATATAAATGTCAAAAAAGCTTTCCGGTCAGTGGCGATGCCCGGAACGGACGGCAAAGTGAGCGAGAGGGCAAAGGGCTTCATGATATGAATTTAGGTCAGATACTGGATGTGGCGATTTCTTCAAAGGCTTCCGATGTCCACCTGGCAGTCGGGCTTCCTCCGATAGTCAGAGTGAACGGAAGACTGGTGCACGTGGGGAAGGTTCTGCTCACCGATGCCGACAATCTCAGCTTCGCGCAGGAGATCCTCGGAGAACGCCTATACCAGGTATACAGGGAAACGGGAGAGTTTGACGTAGCCTATACATATCAGAAGGTAAACAACTTCCGTGTGAACGTGTTCAATCAGCGTACCCATTGCGGGATCGTAATGCGATTGATCCCGTCAAAGGTACCGACGATCGATGATCTGAAGCTGCCCGAGGTATTCAAGAAGCTGTGCACGAAGAGAAAGGGCCTGATACTTGTAACGGGACCTACCGGAAGCGGAAAGACGACGACCCTGGCCGCGATGATAGATTACATGTCGAGGACACGCAACGAGCACATCATCACGATGGAGGACCCGATAGAGTACATCTTCCAGAACGGAACGGGCATAGTAAACCAGCGTCAGCTTGGGAGCGATACACAGAGCTTTGCGATGGCACTGAGGAGCGCCCTGCGTGAGGACCCGGATATAATCATGGTCGGTGAGATGCGAGATCTCGAGACCATCGCGGCGGCGATCACCGCGGCGGAGACCGGACACCTCGTATTATCGACGTTGCATACGATAGGGTCGGCGAAGACGATAGACAGAATAATCGACGTGTTCCCCGCTGCACAGCAGTCGCAGATAAGAGTCCAGTTAAGCGCAGTGCTCGAGGCGGTCATATCACAGCAGCTCGTGCCGAACCGTCTGAACAACGGCAGAAAGCTCGCGCTCGAGGTCATGATAGCGAACCACGCGATATTAAATCTCATCCGCGAGGGAAAGACGAGCCAGATACAGAATATGCTGCAGCTCAATAAGGGCGAAGGCATGGTAACGATGGATCAGTCGCTCCTGAACCTTTACAGGAGCGGTCAGATAGATGAGCAGACACTGTTCAAGTATTGTGTTGATTACAACGAGGTACGCAGACAGGTCGGAATGTAAAAATACCGGAAGGGAGAAGGGGCTTGGCACAGTATCAATGCAGAGTAATGGTCGAGAAGGGCCGGATCGCGGATGAGGTATTCACCGCGAACAGCAAGGAAGAGCTTCTTCTCGCCTTCAAAAGCAGGAACTATCTCCCTATTTCCATAGAAGAAAAAAAGGCGAGCATCGGTTCGATTGAAATAGGCAGAAAGCACCTTAACAAAAAATCACTTACGTTGTTTTGCAGACAGATGTCGACGATGCTGCGTTCGGGCGTGCCCCTGATCCAGTCCTTCGATGTGCTGGCTTCACAGACGGAGGACAAGATATTAAAGAATGTCCTTTTGGGACTTTCGAGCGATGTTCAGTCCGGTATGCCGCTTTCCGAAGCCATGCTGAAGCAGGACGATCAGTTCCCGCCAATCCTTGCAAAAATGGTAGAGGTCGGCGAGGCAACGGGTGATATCAGTAATATCCTGGACCGTATGGCCACACAGTATGAGAGCGAGGGCAGGACGGCACGGAAGATCCGCGGAGCCCTGACCTATCCGATAGTGCTGATGGTAGTGGCGATCGCAGCCTGCGTATTCATGCTGATCAAGATAGTACCTCAGTTCGCCGATGTGTTCTCATCGCTCGGAGCGGAGCTGCCGTTCCTGACGAGGATGCTGATGAGTCTGAGCGATTTCATCGTGAACAAATGGTACATCCTGCTGATAGCGCTGCCGTTGGTGATACTGATCATCATCAGGATTTTCAAGACCGAAAAGGTCGCCTTCTGGGTGGATAAGCAAAAGCTCTCGATGAAGATGCTGAAGGGGCCGATGCAGAAGATTATGGCATCGAACTTCGCCAGGACGCTGTACACGCTGATCTCGTGCGGAATTCCTATTGTGCAGGCACTGGAGCATACGAAAAAGAATGTAAACAACAGATACGCGAACAGTCAGATAGACGAGATAATAATCGGCGTCCAGCAGGGCAAGGGGCTTTCGGAGCAGATGGCCAATTATCCGATCTTCCCGAAGCTGCTCGTATCGATGATAGCGATAGGAGAGTCTTCCGGTAATCTGGAGGACATGCTCTCGAAGACAGCGGATTATTACGATGAGGAAATGGATGCGGCAATAGCTCAGATCACTTCGCTGATCGAGCCGATCATGATTCTGATAGTCGGTATCCTTATCGGCGGCATAGTGCTTGCACTGTACGCGCCTATGTTCGAGATGATCACCGCCATGCAGAATTCAATATGATTTATGAGGATCGGGGTACTACGAAAAACAACACACAGAAGATTCAGACGGGGCTTTACTCTGATAGAGATCGTGATAGTCGTCGCGGTCATAGGTATCCTGGCTCTGATGCTGATACCGCAGTTCAAAGTGGTGAATAATGCCGCCAATGTGAATGTGTTCAAATCGACCTGTCAGACCGTCAGCTACGCGCTGGGTGCGTATCAGGCGGGACATGACGGAGATCTCCCGGCTGACGAGAGCGAACTGGGGCATTACCTGAACGGAGGATGGGACTCATTGAAAAGACCCACAGACGCTGTATACTCGTACAGCAGAACCGCCGGCTTCATGGCGAGCTATGTCGCTGACGATGGAACGCTGTATGAATTCAGATATCCGGACTGAAATGAAAACGGTATAAAACGAGCGGAACGTTTTATATATAATCAATTATTAAAGAGATGAAAGGAATTATGAAAATGAAAATGAGAAAAGGCTTTACCCTGATTGAACTTGTAATCGTTGTTGCCATCATCGGCATCCTTGCACTTATGATCCTGCCTCAGTTCACCACTGTTACCCAGGATGCGAAGAACAAGCAGTATGAGAGCAACTGCCAGACTCTGGTATCCGCTTATGCTATGTACCAGGCTGCAAACGGCGGCGACGAGCCTACTGCGATCGGTGACCTTTACGCCTATACCAACGGTGGCTCTGATGCCGTTGACGGACCTACCGGTGCTTCCTATGCTATCACCAACAAAGTCCTTACATGCACCTATGGTGACTACACCGGCACCGAGGCTGAGTACAGCCAGGGCGGTACCGCAGGCAACTTCAATTATCCTGTAGCCAACTTCTAATCTATAATCTATAATACTTATTTCACAGATTTTATGATATCCGGGGCGGAGGAATTCCGCTCCCCCGCCCGGAATCAAAATAAAGGAGGAGGAAAATGAAGCTGAAAAAGCGTACAGGTTCATCGTATCTGATAGTGATCGTAGCTTTTATCTTTGTGTCTTTGTTTTCCGCTCTTTTGCTTTCAGAACTGGATCAATCGATTTATACGACGAACAGTTACGCCCTTCAGATGCAGGCCTATTACCTGAATCACGAAGCGGCCTCCGCTACAGTCGCCGCCCTGCTGCAGGATGACGGCAGCGGAAAGTACAATTACGAGACGCTTTCAAGTACGTACTTCGCATCGGAGAGCACGATGGAGCATACGTATAACGGGAACCACCTCGGTACAAGTCATATCAGGCTGAGCAAAGAGCAGCATGATTATTACGAGGTAAATAAGAACTGGATCGTAGCGACGATCAATACTGAGATTGCAGATAACAGAGCGGGCAATACGACGGGTAAATACACATACAAGGGAACGGTAATGATCCTTTGCGAAAACCCGATCGTCCAGCTCTATAATATAGATCCGGCTTCCCTCTGAAAGCCGGATTAATGTAAATAAAGGAGCAAGAGCACCAATGGCAGAAAAGCTGAAAAACAGAACAGGATTTTCACTTGTCGAGCTATGTATCGCTATGGCTCTGATGGGAATAGTAGTAGCCATTGCGGTCGGCGCGATCAGGCTGACCTCATCGGCCTTTACTTCTGCGGAAAGAGAGCTGCAGGTCGTCGGAGAGGACACTGATTTCGCCGCGAAGCTCAATGAGACGATCCGTGAGACCGGAGTAGGCTTCACCGTACCGAAGAATTCCTTTACAGAAGAGAATCTTACAGCCGGCTGGGATTACCTCGGACTTATGGATGACGTACATATCCCTGCGTACGCGAGCCGTACAGGTCATGAGATCGATTCTGCGCAGGCGATGGTATATATCAGATACCTGGGTGATGTTCCTCCAGCGAATGTGCCTTTGGATTCGAACCTTATCTATACGGCTGACGGGTATTTCCTGCAGACTGTCCTCGGACACAGCTATACTGATCAGACCGGAAACACACATTCCTATTCGATTGTGTTTACTCCTACCGATCCGCTGAACAACGCGGCTCAGAGTATTAATTACGAGTTTTATTCGGAAGTCACGAACAAGTCGGGAATCAAAGTCGGCTCCGACAGGGATGTGGATATCGGCTCGATGCTGAATTCCCTGAACGCCGTTCAGGTGATATATCAGGGCAGCAGTACCAATCCTGCGACCGCTTTTGCCTTCCGCTCG
>JAZRWL010000134.1:0-2427 GCA_045599685.1 Lachnospiraceae bacterium | reverse complement strand
CACTGCGGGAAAGAAGAGGTCCGTCATGTCAAGAAACGCGACTTTTCGTTTTTGGCAGAGACAGAGGACGGCAATCAGGCCGAATATCAATCCGCCGTGGATCGCAAGGCCGCCGCTCCTTATGTCCAGCATACGACCGGGGTCACCTGCATAATATGACCAGTTGAAAACGATGTAATACAGCCGTGCGCCTATGATACCGACAGGTATCATGACAAGAGCGGTATCGAGAACGGTGTCCGAGTCGATGCCGTGCCCGGGTGCACGGGCAGCCGATATGAAGATGGCGAGAAGCATACCGATCGCGATAAGTATGCCGTACCAACGTATGTCAAAGCCTGCTATTGTAAAAGCAATGGGGCCCGGTGACTGCATTGTCATATCCTCCTTACATCAGTTTATGATTATACCATAAAAAAGATCATACGCGGCCGGAAAATGGTTCTTCGAGGAAAAATTGTTTTTTTATGTCGAAAGGTTGTTGACAGATTACTGAATTTTTGTTAAACTATCCAAGCAGCATTGATTTAGGGTTGCACTAAGGCGGCGTAGCTTAGCTGGCTAGAGCGTCCGGTTCATACCCGGAAGGTCGATGGTTCGAGTCCATCCGCCGCTACCACTTTGATGGGCGCATAGCTCAGCTGGGAGAGCACCTGCCTTACAAGCAGGGGGTCATAGGTTCGAGCCCTATTGCGCCCACCAAAATCATGGCCGAGTAGTTCAGTTGGTTAGAATGCCAGCCTGTCACGCTGGAGGTCGACGGTTCGAGCCCGTTCTCGGTCGCCAATATGGTGGGTATCGTCAAGCGGTTAAGACCCAGGGTTGTGGCTCCTGTATGCGTGGGTTCGAATCCCACTACCCACCCCAGATAAATAATATGTGACGTTGATGGGGTATAGCCAAGCGGTAAGGCAACGGATTCTGATTCCGTCATGCGCAGGTTCGAATCCTGCTACCCTAGCCAAAGCGGGCATCGCCCGCTATACGGCGACATAGCCAAGTGGTAAGGCAGAGGTCTGCAAAACCTTCACCCCCGGTTCAAATCCGGGTGTCGCCTCCATCTAAAAGCCTGTAATCTCAATGGTTACAGGCTTTTTTCGTACCCTGTGAATATGGCGTATTGCGATCTGATTGATGTAACCGGTGCAATAATGCCGGATCTGCATCAATGAATAAGTGTGTGCTGTCATTATGTGCCTGAAAAAATGTTAATGCAGATTCACACTGAATGTAGTATAATCCCTATGAGGTGCATACTATGGGTGGAAAGAACAAAAATAATAAGAATAACAAAACCAGAAACGCCGGAAACAAGGGCGAAGACGCGCGAAATGCATTTCTGGAGCGTATTGAAAATGAAGCTGAAACGACTTCGGCTGCTGACATCGTGCAGACAGGCAGTGACAAAGAGCTGCCTTCGGATGATGCGGAGCTGACAACCGAACTGCAGGCTGTTCCGGATGACACGCCGATCAGAGCGGGCCGTGTGGAGCGTTCCAGGGTGTCCGAGGACAGGGAACGTCCCAAGGCGGCTGAAAGCACGGTGAACTCCAAGACTTTCGAGGATAAGGCTTCCGGGGCGGAGCGCACAAAAAAATCCTTTGAGAGGCGGAGCGGCACGGGCAAACGCGTTTTCCTGATAGTCCTGCTGATATTGCTTGCCGCAGCGTGCTTTGGGATATACAGAGTGCGTACGGTGAACGCTTTTGCAAAAGGGGCGCACGTCGATGGTGTCGATGTCGGCGGAATGACTGTCAAAGAGGCTGAGGCGGCTGTTACGGACAGTGCGAACACCCTTCTGATCAAGCGTCAGGGCGAAAAGGATGTTGAGGTCAAAACTGCCTTTTCCTTTGATCTGTCGGATGGTCTGGATCAGTATCTCAAGCTGTCGTCGATCGACCCGAGGCTGCTTGCGGGAAGGGACGCGGACTATGAAGTTCCTCTTGCTGTGAGCGACGGCTCGGAGGCTACGGCGATGATCCTCAAGGAAGCTCTTCCTACGCCGAAAAAGGCCACGGTAACAAGAAATGCCTACATCGATTACGACAAGCTGAGGATAGTCGATGCCGTTCAGGGTACCGATCTCGATTATGAAAAACTCGCCCGTGCTATCGGCGGGTCATTAGAAGAAGACTCGTCATCGCGTGAATTTTCCTTTAACCCGACTGACTTCCTCAGGCGTCCGAAGGTCAATGCGGATGACCTGCGTGCGGAGCTCAAATTTGCCAAGGAATATCTCGCGGACGGACTGACGCTGAAATGTGATACGGGTGACGTTACGGTCACGCCGGAGCAGCTTTCCAAGGTCATAAAATATTCTGCCGACGGACCGAAATACGACATGAAGGCAGCTCGTGAGATCGCAAGTGAGATCGCTTCATCGTACAGCCCGTGGGCGGTGGTCGTTCAGACGCAGGAGGGGCCGAG
>JAZRWL010000133.1:0-4530 GCA_045599685.1 Lachnospiraceae bacterium | reverse complement strand
GTGGACTTGCCTACATTCGGTCTGCCTATTAATGCTATGATAGGTTTACTCATAAATTTTATACCTGTACTGTGCTTAATATTACTATACCAAACAAAACATCTTCAATTATTACGGAATACTGAAGGAGAAGTAAAGCTTTACTCTCACTGCTCCCATTCCGGGTAAGCTCTGTAGCTCGTCAGCACGCTTTCTTCACCGAGGAATGCCGCCAGGAGCTCTTCCCCGCCTGTCCCGACTACCCTGACATGCACACCGAGAGACTTTTCGACATCCTCCACGGTCACATCGTCAAGGAAGACATCCTCTCCGTTGCGAAGCATATTCACCGTGATCAGGAGCTCATCTCCGAGTCTTCTCCCGCGCAGCCCGGCGATCAGATCGCCGCCGGTGATGAGACCGGCCACTGTGACGGTCTCGCCGAAAAAGTCATTGCGTATCTCATGTATATCCACACGCACGCCCGGGAACTTTTCCCCGAAGGCCGCCATGAGAGGCTTCAGTGAAAGCGCCGCGAGCGCTCCCGTAGCCACGGAGACATGCCGTGACCTGTCATCGCCCTCGCATCCGTCAAGAGCCGACAGGAATTCGTCCGTGAGCAGTCTCACCATTCCGACGCCGTTTTCTATCTGCGGATAGCCATCATATCTGTCTGCCTCCGGGATGTCTCTTCCCGTCATCAGATAAAACTCATCACTCGCGTGTACGAAATGCAGACCGCTGCGCGAAAAGCATTCTCGCTGCAGCTCCTCCACGATATCTATCGTCTCCCCGGCAGTCTTTCGTGAAATCACATCCAGCGGATATAGCCCTTCCCTGTATTTCGTTATTCCGACCGGTACTACCGAAAGACTGCGGAATACCGGAAGATACTCCGCGAGCTCCTCTATCGTGCTGCGGAGCCTGCAGCCGTCGTTTATCCCCTCGCAGAGCACTATCTGACCGTTCATTCCGATTCCCGCATCATACAGGCGGCGCAGCTTTTCAAGCGCCTTGCCTGCAGTACGGTTCCTTAGCATTTTCACCCGGAGCCCGGGGTCCGTAGTATGCACGGAGATATTGATCGGCTCCAGATGATACTTGATTATCCGGTCGATATCGTGTTCGCTCATATTCGTCAGAGTAACGTAATTGCCCTGAAGAAAGGACAGCCTCGCATCATCGTCTTTGAAATACAGCGTCTCGCGCATTCCCGGCGGCATCTGGTCGATAAAGCAGAAAATACATTTGTTCGCACAGGAGCGGTAGCCGTCCATCAGGCCGCTTTCGAAAACAAGGCCGAGATCGTCGTCCTCTTCCTTTTCGACCTGGAATACGCCCTCCTCTTCTCCTCTGCGTATCAATATATCAAGCTCCTCATCACGGCAGAGGAATCTGTAATCCAGTACATCCTCCACCGACTGACCGTTTATGCTCACGAGCAGGTCGCCCGGCAAAAGTCCCATTTCCTCACCGATGGAGTCCGGCTCTATCCCGGTGATCACCTGTCCCTTTTTCACGACAATACGCACTCCTCAGTCATTTTTCTCCGTCGATCCAGCATCGTCGAGATCGATATCTTCGAAAATACTCCCGTCTTCATCATTTCCGGCATCGGCGTCCGCCGTATGCACAGGTGTCGGGATATCCGCTGTCTCTATCACGGGCGCTTCCGCTTCTTCCGGCTCCGTGCCTTCGGCCGTCTCCGTCTCTTCAGCGCATATGTCGGATTCCTCATTTTCACCGGGTTTCGCTTCTTCCGCATCTTCAGCCGGGGCATCATCCTTATGCACGGCTTTTTTCGTAAGCACGATAAAAAGTACCGCACCGAGTACAAAGGTGATCAGAGAAATGAACTGTGAGGTGGAGAAGACTCCGACGCTCCCGCGCGGATCGTCTCTGAATATTTCGAGCACGCCCCTTCCGACGCTGTAAAGCATCATCCAGAGTGCCATTACACGGCCCTTGATCTTATTCTTTTTGATGAAAACGAGCAGTATACCCATGAGAATGAGATTCGCCGCAAAAGATATCAGCTGTATCGGAACCAGAGGCACTCCTGCAGGCGCCGAGCTTTCCCTCGGGAAGGTCACCGCGCACCAGCCGTCACATTCAACACCGTAGCAGCAGCCGGCAAGGAAGCAGCCGATCCGCCCTATCGCGGAGCCGAAAGCGAGACCCGGCGACGCTATGTCAGCGTACTCCCACATATTCTTTTTCTTTATCCGGCAATAGATCAGCACGGTCAGGAAGCCTGCTATCGACGCGCCGTAGACCACGAAGCCCTGAGACAGGGAATTCTTCAGAGTCTCCAGCGGCGCAGCGATGAATTCCGGGAATATGGTGATGAGATAGGTAATCTTCGAGCCTATAAAGCCGAATACCACGACCCATATCGCCATATTAAATAGAAAATCCGCGTCAGCTCCGCGCTTTTTCGCGAGCCATGACGAAAGCATCACGCCACCCAGTATACCGAGCGCGAACATGAGACCGTAGCCGTATATATTGACATCACCAATTGAAAACAAAATCGGTTTCATATGATCCTCCTCTGATCAGTAGGGGCTCAGTATTCGGAAAAGATCCTGATGAGCTCCGCTTTGTTCTTCGTCACCGTAAGGGCGAGCCTCAGAAGCAGCGCTGCCTTCTGCGGCTGAAGATTATTAGCTGCGATCGTAGACGGGCATATGAGCATTTTCTGCGTTATCATGACCTCACCTATACGCGAGCTTATGACGACCGGTACCTTTGTACGCTCTATCTCGGCCTTCAGCTTCAGGCTGTACTCTCCGGCTCCGGCTCCAGCCAGCACGATACCGTCAAAATTCTCCGCCGCGTATCTGAACAGACCGGTATCCGCATCGGTATATGAATAGACTATCGCCACGCGCGGCAGCTTCGTAAGCTTTGATACATCGAACTCCGACCCGAGCGTATGCGCCTTGACCGTTCCCTCGTAAAAATAAAGCTCGCCGTCCCTTATCATCCCCATTGCGCCGAAGGTGCCTCCGGACATGGCCGTGACGGAATATGTGCTCGCCTTTACGACGGATCTCGCCGAATATATGATGTCGGAAAAGACCAGCATCACTCCTCTGCCCACCGAGCGCGGGTCAGCCGCCACACATATCGCCTGATAGAGATTCATCGGCCCGTCGGCGGAAAAAGCGGTCGAGGGCCTCATGGAGCCCGTCAGTACGATGGGCTTTGAGGTCTTGGCGGTAAGGTTGATAAAATACGCGGTTTCCTCCATCGTATCCGTGCCGTGAGTGATCACGAAGCCCTTCACGTTCGGATCGGCGGCGAGGCGGTTGATCAGCCTCACCAGACTCAGCCAGTGCTCCGAGGTGATATCATCGGAATTCAGATTACAGAACTGGAAAGCCCTGATATTCGCTATATCCCTTATCTGAGGTATCTCCGAAAGAAGCTCATCCGCTGAAACAAGTCCCGATTCGTATACCGTACTTTTTCCCTTCTCGCCGACACCCGCGATCGTGCCGCCGGTCGCCAGCACAACTACGGTACCCGGCTTATCTATTACAAAATCCTTATATATTTCTGACTCCATTTTGCTCCTGACTTTTGTGATATATAGTTATAGTAAGCTGTTTGACATTTTATCACACACTTTAAGGAATTTCACTCATTTTTCACTCTTTCATGCTAAAAATGATTTGTCACGGTCCCGGACGCTGCCGTGCGAAAACTAAAATACCACAACTGGTGAGGAAAATATGAACACACAGAACTTTACGCAAAAATCACTGGAGGCACTGCAGGAAGCGGGCAATAACGCCCTCCGCTTTCATGCCGGGAGCATAGAGCAGCTCCATCTTCTGGCGGCGCTTCTCTCCCAGCAGGAGGGACTCGTGCCCCAGCTTCTGAAAAAAAAGGATATCGACACCGGGGCGATGCTTACCTCGGTGATGAAAAAGCTTAACAACGAGCCGAAGGTATCCGGGGATGCCGAGCTTTATATGTCTTCGTCGCTTAACCGTGCGCTCGTGTCAGCCGAGGATGCCGCAAAGAAAATGAAGGACGAATACATTTCGGTGGAGCATCTTCTGTTGGGGCTTGCGGATGCCGCCGATGCAAAAACAAAAGAGATATTTTCACAGTACGGTCTCACGAAAAAGGCCATCTCCGAGGTCTGCGAGACGCTCCGTAAGGATAGCCGCGTCACGAGCAGGAACCCCGAGGACACGCTGGACGTACTCACGAAATACGGCAAGGATCTCGTCGAGGAAGCGCGCAAGACCAAGCTCGATCCGGTCATCGGCAGAGATACGGAGATACGCAATGTCATCCGCATCCTTTCAAGGAAGACCAAGAACAATCCCGTGCTCATCGGTGAGCCCGGCGTCGGAAAGACAGCCATAGCGGAAGGTCTCGCCCAGCGCATAGTAAAAAACGACGTCCCGTCGAACCTTCGCGACCGCAGGCTCTTTGCTCTTGATATGGGTGCTCTGCTCGCCGGAGCGAAATACCGCGGTGAATTCGAAGAGCGTCTGAAGGCCGTGCTCGATGAGGTGAGTAAAAGCGAGG
>JAZRWL010000132.1:0-4450 GCA_045599685.1 Lachnospiraceae bacterium | reverse complement strand
ATGGTAATGTATCCGATTTTTCACCTATGACGGATGAGGTGAAAGGTATCTTCGTTTCGCAGGCCGAGCACGACGTGCGTGTGGCCGTGGATGAGGAGGGCGTCGTCGCAGTGGCATATACGGTAATGGCGATGTGCGGCTCGGCTATGCCGCCGGAGGAAAAGGTGGAATTCAGGCTCGACCGTCCGTTCGTATATGCGATCACCTCGGGCGCCGCCGGAATGCCGCTTTTTGTCGGCGCGGTCAATCAGCCCGCCGCGGTGCAGTAAGAGAGCAGCCTGACATAACAAAAAGCCGGCATGGGGTGTCCGCGCATTGAAAAATACGCCCACGTGTCGGTTCATAATAGATAAGAAAAATCAGTACGGAGGCCGGAAATGAAAGCGAAACTGCATATTGATCTGAACGATGTGATCTCCCCCGTGGATGACAGGCTGTACAGCTCATTTATCGAGCATATGGGCCGTGCGATATATACCGGGATCTACGAGCCGGGGCATCCTACGGCGGGCGCGGACGGCTTCCGAAAAGACGTGCTCGATCTCGTAAGGCCGCTTTCACTCTCGTATATACGTTATCCCGGCGGGAATTTCCTCTCGGGCTATCGCTGGAAGGACGGTATAGGCCCGAAGGAGAGCCGCCCCGTCCGTCCGGAGCTCGCATGGTTTGCGGTAGAGCCGAATCAGTTCGGTACTGACGAATTCATGAAATGGTGCGAGACAGCGGGCGTAAAGCCCATGCTGGGCGTAAATCTCGGCACGGGTACACCGCAGGACGCGGCTGATCTCGTGGAATATGTGAACGGGACGCTGCCGACCTATTATGCTGAGCTGCGCCGCAAAAACGGGCATGAGGAGCCCTACGGGGTGAAGCTCTGGTGCCTCGGTAACGAGATGGACGGCGATTGGCAGATCTGCGCGAAGACCGCGGAGGAATACGGGCGGATCGCCTGCGAAGCCGCAAAGATGATGAAATGGACCGATCCGACGATAGAGCTCGTCGCCTGTGGCAGCAGCAACAAGGACATGGCTACCTTCGGCGAATGGGAGCGTACCGTGCTGAAGCACTGCTATCCTTATGTGGACTATCTTTCACTGCACTCTTATTACCGGGATCATGACAGAGATTCTGCCTCCTTCCTCGCGCGGAGCCTCGAAATGGAACAGTTCATCCGCACTGTCGCGGATATCTGCCGCGAGGCAAAGGAAGAACAGAACGGCGACCATGATATTTATCTTTCCTTTGACGAATGGAATGTCTGGTATCATTTCGGAGAGGACAGCGAGGAGCCTCCGAAATGGACCGTCGGTCGCCCGATAGAAGAGGAGAATTATAATACTCTCGACGCGCTGGTCGTGGGCTGTCTCATGAATACGCTGATCCGCAGCGCCGACGTGGTAAAGATCTCTTGCCTGGCGCAGCTTATCAATGTGATCGCTCCGATCACTACGGTGCCGGGCGGTGAGGCCTTCGTGCGCACGATATACTGGCCCTTCCTCTATATGTCGAGGTACGGACGCGGTCTTTCGCTGATGCCTGAGACGGAGACTGAGCGTTACGACTGCAGGATTATGAAGGATGTCCCGTATCTGGACTGTTCCGTCACGCAAAATGACGGTGTGGTGACAGCCTTCCTCGTAAACCGTGCCCCGGAAGAAATGTCCGTGAAGGTCGATATAAATGCCGATGGATCAAGACTTATAAAGCAGGTCACCTTCCACGAAGGTCTGAAAAAGCCTGCGGAGCTGCAGCATGAAGCAGGCGCGACGGAGATGACGCTTCCCGCATATTCCTGGAATATGGTGCAGTACGAGCTGCTTTGATATGCTATTCCGCGAGGATCGCGTCATCGGTGAAGGTGATGCAGGCTCTCCCGGGGAGCTTTTCGAATAATTCCCTTGAAATCGTACGGATGGCCACTGACCGTCCGTACATTTTTTGCCCGATCAGAGAGCCGAGAGCCAGTACCGGCTCGGCGTAAACGCAGAGCAGCGCGGCGGGATGGGTGCCGAGACGGAGCATTTCCAGCATTACTCCGCTGCCGGAGCAGGAGCCGCGGTCAAAAGGGATACAGAGCACCTTTCCGGTGATATTGGTATCGACGAGCTCGTGATGGATATCGATGATATCGCCCGTGTCCGCCTTTACGCCGCCCCAGAAGCTGAGCGGAGTCGATGAAATGAGTGCGTCTCCGGAGATATTGCCGGATACGAGGGTTTCGAATTCCGTGATCTTCATGCTTTCCTCCGGATCTTTCCCGTGATCGCCGCTTCGATGCAGCTTATTGTATCTGTGAGGTATATCCTCGTGCCGTTTATCGAGGGCGAATACTGTGCGGCCTTTCCGGAATTCGTCACGACATTTTTTCCGGTGAAGCGTCCGTCGCCCTCATCCAGCTCCATAAGACAGGTATCGCGCGTGATCACGGCTCCGGCCTCCTCGAGGATCACGGCGTCGCCGTTCCGGCAGGAAAGGGCATATTGAGTTTCGTTTGTCATGAGCCAGAGCTCTGTTCCGGCGGCTACATGGTGCCCTTTTATGAGCCCGGCGACCGTCGAAAGCTCTGTGGCCGAGAGATGCGGACAGCCGAGCAGTACCATATCGGCGCGGTTGCCTTTTGCTGTCGAAAGCCTGTCGCGCAGTCCGTCGAGGTCATCGGGGGTGACGATGATAGTTTCATAAGAATCACTGCCGTGGAATGCGGCTTCGAGATCAGGAGCCTCCGGAGTCAGGCCGACGGCGTGAAAGAGAGAGACCGCGCCGCCCGACGCGGCGGCAGCCGCGAGAGCCTTGAAGTCATCATCCGAGGTACCGAGCGGGAGCCCCTCGATGACAGGGACCCTGTTAGTCACGGCTTCTCCTGCGAAGTAGCCGAGCAGAGCATAGTCCGACGGGTCATGGAATCTGTCGGTTTCGAAACCTTCGAGCCTGAAAAGCACATCACCACACCTGTTTTCATCGAGATATCTGCCGTACGCGGGTACACGGCCCGTGACGGCGCAGCAGACGTCCATGAGGTCGGGGAGCCTTTCGGCCCTCGCGCCGAGCACGCTGTTTACATAGCCAACGGCATTAGATTCGGACCAGCTCACGATCTCGCCGAATACGGGGACGTTTACGCATTGATAGGGCGCGCAGGTCCAGGTGGGGATCACTCCCATGCGCAGGTAGGCCTCCTCGATACGGCGGCTTTTTTCGGCGAAGTCTTCGGAGGCGCCGAGCTTACGCCAGTTTTTGATATCGCGTGAAAGAGGGTTGATCGTAGTCGGAATGGCGCAGCGGGCGCCGTGATCCGCGAGATATTCGACGAAATCCGAGCCTCCGTCCCAGATCGTCGTGTAAGCGGCGGCGTCAATATGAGCTCGCCGGACAGGCAGCAGGCGTTTCGCACCGTAGAGCCTGCTCATCTGGGCGAGGACCTCCATCGCCGTACGTACTCCCTCGCCTCTTGAGCCGGCGAGCATTTTCTGTTCTTCTTCAGTAAGATACATATTCCCTCCCGCGTATCCGTTACCTTTATCCGAGCCGGGGTTCATCGGTGATATCGACATGAGTCGCGGAGGCCCCGTCGAGCTCCAGAATGACGAGCTCGTTTTCTTCCTTTAGCAGTGCTCCCGGTAGGTAAAGCGCCCTCTGGGGCCCTATATCCCAATATCGTCCGAGGTCAAAGCCGTTTATGAGGATATGTCCCTTTGTGAGCCCGTCAGTGCTCACGAAGGCGCTTTTACCCGGCATCGCGGTGAAATGTCCCTTGAAAAATCGCGGATATCCGCCAATCGGAGCGCTGCTTTCATCACTGACATTAAAGGTGGCTTTTACGGCCGCTTCTTCGATGCTGCAGGTCCATACGTTCCAGCCGTACAGTCTCTGGCCGTCTATGCGCACGCCGCTTATTCCCTTTCTGTCTGGCATCGCAGGACCGTAATTGACCCTTCCCATGGCCTCCACGAGAATGTCGATCACGGTCTCGCCTGAGAGTCTGCCCGTCGGAAGGCTCTGATCTTCATCGTTACGGTAGATCGTCCCGCGAAGGCTGCCGTTTATGAAGATATGAGCGCGGTCGCCGAGTTCCTCGAGGTACAGCCTGCCGTCGTATTCTCCCTTCAGCACATGCCTGTACAGGATGAAGCCCTGATCCTGCCCGTAGTATTCCATATGCTCGGAACAGACCGACTCGGTCGCCTCGGCGGCATCGATGATGCTGTCGATGAAGTCTGCGCTTTCGGTAAGAGCTGCTCTGCCGATATTCTGCATGGAGGGAGAGGGAGGCAGCTCGCGCGGTTTCATTCCCCTGTGAGAAAGCAAAAGCTCCCGTACGGCATGATATTTTTCGGTATAATCGCCCCATTCGGTCAGGAGAGCGTCATAATCATAGCTTGTGACCGTGGGATGATATTCACCTGAATAATTCGCTCCGGCGGTGCTTCCAAAGTTCGTACCGCCGTAAAAC